>JALEPA010000116.1 GCA_022766515.1 Lachnospiraceae bacterium
TCATCGGAATTTGTATTTTTTTGAATTTCCGTGCTGTTAGTTCGCTTATCGGCAGAAGCATTTGCGGTGACAGCAGGGGAGCTTGTGTTGGCTGTTTTTGTCTTAGCAGTTGTTTTTTTTGTTGCGTTTGTCAGGCAGGCAACACCTGCGAGGACGATGATCAGCGTGGCTGCAACACCGATCCACTTTTTCTGTGTGGTAAATTTCATAATATTTTTCACTCTCTTTCTTGTGTTGGATTCACCAAATGCCAGGAGTCCGGCATTTAGATTTTGTTTTCGGGTAGCAAAGCTTAATAGAGATCTGCTGTACGCTTTGCGGATGTCAGAGGTGCTATTTTGCAACACATATTCATCGCAGCTCATCTCCATATCCCGTATCATACAAAAGTAGGAGATCCATATCAGCGGATGAAACCAGTACAAAATGCAGAAAACAAAGGCGCCAAGTTTGATCCAGGGATCCTTTCGGCGTATGTGATATTGTTCATGCATAAGGATATATTTTTGTTCCTCCGGGGTCAGATGGAACGGAATATAAATGCGTTGTTTGATAATGCCCAAAACGAAAGGGGTAGGCAGGTGATCACATTCATATATGTTGTCCTTTTTGCGAATGGCATTGGCAACGGAGCGTTTTGTCTGCCAAAGCAGAAAAAGATTCCACAATAGCAAAGTAAGACATCCGCATAACCAGATATAGGAAACGAGAGTGATCGGGGACAGATGATTGTGTTGCCTTACCTGTGTGCTGTTTGCGGTACTTGATGATGGGATCCTTTGGGACCGCTGTTCGACAACTGTAGTTTTATGCTGTTTCACAACGATGTCACTGGTAGTATGTTGTGTTACCGTTGCAGCGGGAACGGTTGGAATAGCGTTATAGATACTGATGGGGGAGCTTAATCTTATCGGAAAAATAAGGTGGATTCCCACGATTGCCCACAATAAGTAGGCATACTTTTTTGGTGCTTTATGAAGCAGTATCCGTACCAAAATTACAGCTGGGATTACTGCACAGGCTGTCAGACTGGTATGGATAATATAAGTAAAAATCTGTTGCAGCATGGAGATACCTTCTTTCTTGTCATTAGTTGTCTTTAGGGACAAAATGCTGGTTTGGTTCCTGCTAATCTTCGCTGTAGTCGTCAATAATCTTTTTGATCTTATCTGCCTCAGTCTTGGAAATCTTTTTATCCCCAAGAAAAGCGGTCAAAAATCCGGGCAGCGATCCCCCGAAAGTTCGTTCAACAAAATAATTAGATTCATCCCGCTGTACATGCTCTTTGGGAATGAGTACCGAAACGATGGCATTTTCGTTGATCAAATAGCCTTTTTGTGCCAGCTTTTTGATCGCTGTGTAAGTCGTTGACTTTTTCCAGCCCAGTTCTTCGCTGCAAAGCTTGACGAGATCGCCGGAAGCTACCGGGGCATGCTCCCATACAATACTCATAAATCGATAGTCACTGTCGCATAGTTTTAAGTGTTCCATATGCATTGATCCCTCCATATCGTGGTGTTTTAGTGTCAAAAAATTCATCTTGTCGTAACATTATGTAGTAAATTTTGCCGTGTTTTAGTAAAATGGTCGGCTGTTACAGACCAACCTTCTAAAAAGAAGTCTATAACAACCGACCAAGGAAGTCAAGTATTATTTTTGAGAACAATCCAAATTCTTATTTTTTTGTGCAACATATTTTTCGGCACTGATTGCTGCGTTGGCACCATCGGCTACAGCAGTGACAATTTGACGGTTTTGTTTGGTACGGACATCTCCGGCTGCAAAAAATCCGGCTGCAGAGGTCGTTCCACTTTCATCAGCGATGATATAGCCCGCTTTATCTAATGAGATGATTCCTTCAAGCATAGTGGTTGACGGCTGCATGCCAACTGCAACAAACACGCTTGATACAGCGAGTGTGCGGTCGGCCGATAGTTTTATTGCCGTCACACCGGAGGCATCGTCACCTATAATTTCCGTTGGCTGTGCCGGGGTAATGATTTCAATATTGCTTTTTTGATGGATCTTTGTCAGAGATTCCGGATTGCCGCGAAAAGAATCGCGCCGATGGATCAGATACACTTTGTGACAGAGATTTGATAGATATAGGGCATCTCCCAATGCCGTATTGCCACCGCCGATAACAGCCACATCCTTATCTTTATAAAAAGCACCGTCACAGGTCGCACAGTAGGAGACGCCCTTGCCGGTCAGCTCTTCTTCCCCGGGAATATTTAAGTGGCGATGTGAAGCACCCGTCGCAAAGACAATAGCTTTACTTTCTATCTGGGTATCATTTTTTAGGTGAATGATCCAGTGCTCCTTTGTTTGTTCCATCCCAATTACTTTGCCCTCTTGAAATTTTACGCCTAATTGCGCAGCATGGGTACGAAACTTTTCCCCTAATTCATAGCCACTGATCTCAGGGATGCCAAGATAATTGGCAATGTGACTGCTCTCGGATAATTGTCCGGTTCCATGATAGATCTGCTCGATCACCAGTGTATTTAATCCTGTTCTTGTTCCATAAATGGCTGCCGACATTCCAGCCGGGCCACTACCTATAATTGCGATGTCTAACATAATGCCTCCATTCCTTGCAATTACTAAATACAATCAACAAAGTCACCGCTTTCTCTGCATTGCCTTGTAGAAAAA
Source organism: Lachnospiraceae bacterium (assembly GCA_022766515.1). Lineage (GTDB taxonomy): Bacteria > Bacillota > Clostridia > Lachnospirales > Lachnospiraceae > Butyribacter. The sequence goes on from JALEPA010000116.1 coordinate 2,659, forward strand.
TTGATAGCTTTGCAATTGCATCGTTTTTCTAAAAACATTTCAAATAAAAATTAGTGTGTGTAAAATGCAAAAATTTATTAAGATTGTGGCATCTGGGTTGACAATTTGGACGGTGTTTGTTGTACTTAATTTGTAATCTTTGAAATTTAATGGATTCGATACAGAAAAGAGGGAGTATGATTAAAATAGAAGTGTTCAAAAAAGTAATAGCAGGTATCGCAGTAGTTATGGCGGTCTATGCTTGGCAGCCAAACGCAGCGACAGCATCCGAAAATGGTGCTATACAGACATGGAAAGTGGCACCACATGAGGCATTAACACCACAGGCGTTGACAACAGCATCCCCAAAAGAGGTAGCAGAATCCCGGACATTGACAATATCAGCTTCAAATGAGACAGAAACATCACAAGAGACGAGAAAGCCATTGGTTACGCAGGATTCCAATGGGAACAGAGTGTATTATGAGAGCGGAGATTATCAGTATTCCTATGTTGGTGAAGGGAAGGGGATTCGATTACAGGGATTCAGCAAAAATTCTGCTTTGAAGAAAGCAAAGAAGGTAAGTCTGCCATCGGAACTGGATGGATACCCTGTGACGAGAATTGCGATCAATGCGTTTTGCCGCAATCGGTATTTGGAAGAAGTGAAGATCCCGGATAGTATCGAGATCATTGGGCGTAGTGCTTTTGAAAAATGTGTTTCTTTGAGAAAAGTATCTATTGGCAGAAATGTGAAGATTATTGAGCACGATGCCTTTGAAGGGTGTGAGAAACTAAAGACGATACTTGGTGGAGAAAGCGTTCAAAGAATTGGATGGCGGGCATTTAAAAATTGTAGGTCATTGAAAAAACTGCCATTTGCCATCAACAAAAATATGATAGAACATTTTAGTGATGTCTATGTAGGGGCAGGCTTGAAAAAAGTGATTATAGATGGAAATATGACAATTTCCAACCGCTTATTTATGAACTGCAAAAAGCTGACAACGATTACAGTCCCAGCCAAAACAAAATGGATCGGTGCGAAGGTATTCAAGAATTGCAAGAGTTTGAAAACATTGAAGTTGCCAAGATCCATCAAGAAGATCGATAAAACAGCCTTTGCGGGATGCAAGAATTTGACCTTGTTCGTGGAAAAAGGCAGTTATGCACATGAGTTTGCGAAAAAGAACCATCTGCGCTACCGATTGACACGGTAATGAGATAAGAGCAAAATGCTGGTTTTGCTCTTATTTTACTTTTTTTCATGAAGGAATTGGAGTAATTCCTCGGTTTGTCCGTGTAAACATCGTTTCGGCAAAATAAATGCACTGATGGCATTTTTGTAAAGATACAAATAGTCATCTGTAACATATAATTCGCCCAGATTGGCATAGGCGGTTCGTGTGGTTTCCCCGGTGGTTGCAGAGATGACTTCGGTATCGGTGAATTCTATTGTTTCATCCGCATGAAATAGCTGTGATAAATCTTGTTTCTGGATGTGTTGTCGTAATCGTTTCTCAAACATTTTTGGATAATGCACGCAATAGTAAACAGAAATCGCAGCGAGTACCACGATTTCCGTTAGAAGCAGAGAAATGGAAGCCTTGGCTACCAAAAAGATAATAATGGCACATGCGGAAAAAATGGGCATGAGCAGGCGGCTGAGTACATAATACTTTTTCGCCTGTTTATTATGTGTTGCATGGTATATATTAAAGGCAATGTAATCCTCCACATTGATATGTAATTCAAATCGCATAGTAGTGTCCTTTCCTTAACTATTTATTCCCACAAACTTCATCAAGAGTATAGCAGAGATGTGATAGGGCGTCAAAAACAGGTGCAGGAAATTATTCTGTTTGACAGGAACTACTGCAGTTGCAGTTTTTCCAGGATAAATTTAGCATACTTTTTCTCACCGTGAGGGTTTAGATGGATGCCATCCTGGTAAAACCAGTCGGGATGTTTTGCGCCTTCTTTGGACCAATAGATACGATGCACATTTTTATTTGCGGAAACGACCCGGTCAATGGTTTTATTAACTTCTTTTTGTATGCTCAAGTCTTTGCCGTACACATCGATCCAGTAAATGGTGCGGTCTTTTCCGAGATAATCGATCAATTTTTGCCCGACAGCGGAATTGAAATTTCCATTCGTGCCAAGGGCGATGATAACGGTATCCCCCAGCTTTCCCTGTTTGTTCATGTCTTTGGCAACATCTAATGCCTGTACGACCTGTCTGGAAATTTTGGCATTGACAAAAGAGTTGTTATATAGTTTACGAAAGGCAGAGGATGCTCCAAGGAAAACAGAGTCTCCAATGACAGAAATCGTAGGGGAAACTTTTGATTCGTCTGTCCTGTTTGTTGGACAGGATGTTGAGGGAACAGAGGTAGAGTTCTCCTTAGTTCTTTGTGCTTGAGAGGTAGATAACGAACGGTCTTTGTTATCCTGTGGACCTACGGAGGCAACGCTGTTATTTTGCTTTGTTTGGGGCATCTTGGTTGGATCATCTTCTTCCTGTTGCAGCATTTGTGCTTTTGCCAACAGGTCTGCCTCAAGTTCTTTGGCATCCGATGCC
>JALEPA010000138.1 GCA_022766515.1 Lachnospiraceae bacterium
ACAGCGTTGTGCCATTGCCAGAGCGTTGATCAAAAATCCGGCATTGCTATTGTGTGATGAGCCGACAGGAGCATTGGATTCTAATACTTCTAAAGATATTTTGATCTTGCTGGAGCGTATTAATGCACAATATGGAACGACAATGTTGATCGTTACACATAATAATTCGATCAAAAATATGGTACATCAGGTCATCCGTATCAAAGATGGAAAAATACGAGAAAGTTATCAGAATGAACATCGGATTCCGGCAGAGCAGTTGGAAGACTTATAAATCATATAAAAATGGAGGAAAACCATGCAGGGAGTATTAAGAAAAAGAGTATTGCGGGATCTTCGTGAAAACCTATTTCGTTATTTGGCATTAAGTGTGCTGATCATTTTTAGTATGTATTTGGTGATCAGTATGTTAGGAGCGGCAGAAACGATTATTCGAGGAACCGGAGAATTTGCAAAACAGAAGCATTTAGAAGATGGTGAATTTACGGTATTTGTCCCATTAAAGGAACAGGAGATCGCGTCACTGGAGAAAAAAGGTGTAGAGATCGAACCTATTTTTTCGATGGACTATTCGATGGAAGATAAAAGTGTTATGCGAGTATTTCAGGTGCGTAAAGACATCGATCAGATCTTGGCAGAACAGGGAGAGTTGCCAAAATCAGCACAGGAAATACTGGTCGAAAAACGGTACAGTGACGAGCATCATCTTCAGGTAGGAGATACGATCACGATCGGCAAAGAGAAATTTCGGATCAGCGGTATTGGCTGTATGCCGGATTATGACGCACCATACAAAAGCGTTACGGATAGCAGCGTCGACAGTACACAGTTTGGCACATCTTTTTTGACGGAAGAGGGCTATCAGAAATTAAAAGATCACGATGACAGCATGAAGGCAGAGGAATATACCTATGCTTATGCGTTAAAAAAAGGCATGACGAACCATAAATTAAAGAAATGTCTGCAGGAATACAAAGTGGAGGGATCGGATATTGAAGACCAGTATTTTCAGAAGTATTGGGAGGAGCATGCCGGAGATGCAAGCGATCTGACGGATGGGATCGATGATTTGGAAGAGGGTGCAAACAAGCTGGCAGACGGTTTGCAGAAGATGAAAGATTATAAGGGGGATATGCAAAAGGGAGTTAAACAGATATGGGAGGCGTATTTGAAAGAGGCTTCTGATGGCTTGGAGGAATACGGACTGACACAGTCATTGACAGAGGAAAATTATCGGACGGAGTTAAAGAACCTGTACGACAAATCGGACAATGCATTTTTGCGAATGCGTATTTCTTCTCTGCGTGAGCAGTTGACAGCATTACAGGCGTATAAGGATGGAGTAGTAGATTATACAAAGGGCGTAGATAAGGCAGCGAAGGGAGCATCGAAAATAGCTGACGGAATGACGGAACTGCAGGATGGCAAAGATGAATTTATGGACGAATATTTAGATCTGTCCATTGACAACCTGACACAATTTCTTACGGCGGAGGATAACCCAAGAATCGGTGCTTCTGCAGATGATCAGGTGATCAATAAAGTAGGCGGATTAGTGGCAGGTGTGATCATTATCATCTTGTTTGCTTATGTGATCTCCGTGTTTGTCATTCATGGGATCGAGCGTGAGAGCAGTGTGATCGGAGCATTGTATGCACTGGGTGTTACGCGCAAAGATCTGTTGTTACATTATCTGACACTTCCGGTAAGCGTGACTTTCGTGGCAAGTCTCATCGGAACAGCGATCGGTTATTCACCGATGGTGATCCAGTCCCAAATGAAGGACAGCTACACCTATTTTTCTAATCCGCAAATGTCAGCTCGCTATGTGCCATACATTCTCCTGTATGGACTTGTCATGCCGGTAGTCGTATCCGCTTTTGTCAATTGGATCGTTATCCGCAAGAAATTATCGAGTCCGGTATTGGCGATGATGCGCATGTTTCACACAGTGCGAACAGCGTGGTCATCTCCAGTGCGGCTTTGCAAAAATACCAGTTGGGCAAAGGGGATAAGATTATCTTGACCGATGAGGAGCAGGAGAGGGATTATGTCTTTACCATTGATGATGTCACACAGTATGCAACGGGTCTGTACGCATTTATGGACATTGATTGTATGCGTGATCTGTTTGGAGAGAGCAGTGACTATTTCAATGTAGTATTTTCTGATCGTGAACTTTCCATTCCATCCGGTAAATTGTACTCTGTAACATCCAAAGATGAAATTGCCAAATCATCCGAGGTTTTTGTCAATATGATGAAACCGATGGTAGTCACTTTATTGGTTGCGGCAACGGTGATCTTTTGTGTCGTGATGTACCTGATGATGAAGGTCATGATCGATCGTTCCGCTTTTGGAATATCATTGGTCAAAATCTTTGGATATCGAATGAGCGAGATCCGTAAACTATACCTGAATGGTAATTTCTATGTGATCGCACTGGGAACGGCAATCTGTATTCCGCTGTCCAAGCTGGTCATGGATGCGAGGTATCCGCTGATGGTCAGCAATGTGGCAAGCGCGATCAATATACACTTTAGCTGGCAGTTGTATGTGGGCCTGTACTTGTGCATTATGGTGTTGTACTTCGTGATCAACCATTTCCTGGTACGCCGTTTGCGTAGTATTCAGCCTGCAGAAGTGCTTAAGAATCGGGAATAAAAGAGCAAAACCGGCGTTTTGCTCTGCAATCTGGATAAAGCAGTTGGTTTGTTTTGGAATCAACTGCTTTGTTCCTTTATAGCAGACTTCTTGTTACTAAATAAAGGAATCAACGCTCTTTAGAAATGCGATTATGGCATAAAGTGTGATAAGTTCCATTTTTTTTTTTGACTATTAAAATGCAACATATGTAAAGAAATGAAAAATACACAAAATATGTACCTCTATATTATGCAATTTGTATATTGACAACATACGACATGGTAAATATAATTCAATCAACAGCAAGACATGACTTGCAACACTATGGCATTGAAATATTAGAATGTAGATAATAGGATTTCGGTTTGCCAAATGAATATTGCAACTTGCTGTGGATGGGAGCATTTTGTATAATAGGATTAAGAAATATGCATGACTCATGTGTGTTTCGGATTACAGGGGTGAATGAGTGGGAGAAAATTATGATCGGGACAAGAAGGAGACAGTAGACAAGCGAGGTGACAGCGGTTATGTTGGCAGTATATGATGAAACAGAGATATTGAGAGATTATATCGAGGGGGAACTGCGAGAAGCCACAGCAAAGGCAACGGAAGAAACCGCAAGAGAGACAACCGAAAGAGTGGAAAAAGATACAGCAAAAAATATGCTGCGGGAGGGTTTGAGCATTGAGCAGGTCATTCGTTGTCTTCCGGGACTTACGGTGGAAGATGTGCAGGAGATACAGCGACAAATGCATCAGGCAGAATAGATGAGAATATATGCGCTGTTGAGATGCAAATCTTGGGTTTTACCATAAAAGGGGCTTGATTTCTTTATTTCTTCTATTGTAATATAAAAAGATAGGAAATAAATGAGATACAAAGAATTAGGTTAGCAAGGAAAGAGAGTGGCCTATGCATAAGATGAAGGAAATCAACAAGCGAATTATCATAATGTTTTTTATGATTGTTTGTGCGGTAGCAGCAATGTTTTTTTGTAAAAATCGCATTGCAAAAGAGTTGTCCCAAGAAATGAAAAACTCGATGCAGCTAGTGGCAGAGCAGAACGAGACAGGACTGAGAAGAGAATTTTTGGCACAATATAATCTGCTGGAAACCATAGCTACAGAGGTCGGACGAAAGGAAAAATCTCCAAAGAAGATTATTGACGATCTGCAAGATGTTGTTGATATTTATAATTTTAAGAGAATTGGATATGTAGATGCTCAGGGTACGGTCTATACAACCGACGGTTTTCACCAGGACCTTTCCTATCGGGATTTTTATCGTGATGGAATGAGAGGGCAGGTGTCTATCACAGAGGTGTTAGAAGATAGTCTGGGGGAACATGAGCGGATCAATGTATTTAGTGTGCCTGTGTACGAGGAAAAGTCGCATGATATTATGGGCGTGTTGTTTATGACTTTCCGTAATAGTCGATTACGCGAGATTATAGATTATAACTGTTTTAATGGAAATGGTACGACCTATGTCTTTAACCAGGATGAAGAGATGCTCGTTGCCTCTGAGGATACGGATGTTGCTTCCAAAAAATCATTATTAGAGGGAGTGCGGGAACAGATCAGTAAGGACAAAAACTATGTAAAGAAGGTGGACTCAGATGA
>JALEPA010000141.1 GCA_022766515.1 Lachnospiraceae bacterium
CAGGGTTGTTTCACTATTTAATTATCAAGTTTCTTTATGTATTGTCGCTTCCGGTTGCTGTCCGCTCCGTCTTGCGCCAACGAATGATATAATATCACCCCCATGACCAAATGTCAACAACTTTTTTTGATTTTTTTCAACTTTTTTCGGGTTTTTATTTTGCAGTTCTTGTAAATGCCCATTTTATGCCTGTTTGCGCCATGATTGAACAAAAGACAACATACAACTTACCAAAATCGCCAATGCCATTTGGATGATAACGCTTACCACCAAAAATGCAATGTTTTCTTCATATATTATTCTCTGCGATAAAACACGATTAATTTTTTCTCCTAATAATGTATGAAGAATCCACATAACAATCGCACTCTTTCCTGTCAAAGCCAAAAGGCACGCCAGAGGATGTAAGGCATGTGTAAGGTAACCGCTAAACAAATAGATAATAAAGATTCCTGCTACGGCTCCTATAACGACCAATCCATATTGTCCATATTCTCTGACAGCCAATTCCATACTCCCAGCATAGATCATGTAGAACCAAAATGGCGATAGGATAAAATACCATGAAAAATTATTTTGTATTTTTTCCAAGATATGATGTTCTTTGCAGTATAACCCTAATTTGAAAAAGACCACTGCATAGCATGCAATATCAAAACTCCAAGGCAGCCAATACCCTCTTTTTCCAATAATTGTTCCTATTACAGAAATCAGTAACACCGCACACCATTGTCTTCCCTCATCTTTTATGTATTTATCAATGCACATGTACACTAAGCTAACCCCGAACAGCACAAGGATAAAATATACCAAACCTACGGACGGTGTGTTTGGCATGATCTTCTTAGAGAAAGACATTCCTAAAGCATACTTTTTGAACATAATTGCCATATCCGACAGACGCACTGTACGAATATACAAACAAAATTCGAATATTACAAAAATAAAATACGGAAGCAAAAACTCTGTTGCCGTTTTTTTGACAGTTTCTTTTATCGTCATCTGTCGATTATAGGTATATCCAAATATAAAAATCACAGAAACCATTTGACAGGAATAAATAATTTGTCTAAATGCTCCATCCACCGTAAAGCATCCTACCAAAATAGAGAGAACAAAAATTCCCTTAGTAACTTCCAAGATAAAGTCTTGTGATTCTTCTGTCTTTACCGATTTGTGATCTCCATCACCAAACAGTTGATGGAAAATCTTTTTTACCCATTCAATGAGCAGTCCACCGAGTACCGCAAAGGCGATATGAAGCAGTATATAACGCCATACATAGCCGTTTCCTTCCACCTCCCCAATTTTTCTGATAACGCTGTCAAAATAGCTTCTCATCGTTTCTAAGGCGAATAAATGCACACATAATATTGTCATAGTAGACTGTCCTATCTTAGGCAGTATATTTCCGTGAATAATCCGAGCGATTCCATACACCAAAAGGCAGCCTGCCATTCCAACAACAGGAGAAAGAATGAGATCGTTAATATCCCCTCTGGCATAACCGATACCACAATATCCAAAATAGATACCCGCCAAAAGAATGATCTGCGCATACACATAATGCCACCATTTCACGCGAGCCAGTAAATCTGCCTGCCTGATCTCATAACCAAGCCAAACAAAAAATACTGCCATCATGCCTGACTGAATACTAAAAGGCAGCCAAATAAATTTTGCTGATATATAACCAAAAGTAGCAATAATTGCCGCTACAATTCCTCTTGTTCTGCGATCTTTGACACACTGAAACAGTAATTGTACGAAAAGTAAACCAAAGAACATAGCCGGCAAAAACCATACCGCACCAATTCTTCTTCCAATTTCCACTTGACCAAACTTCGTCCAGACACCTGATGCCATAAAACTTCTAGCCAAATCTTTTGCAATGATTCCTGTTACAACACCGATCGAATTACGAGAGTCTCTTACGCAACTGTTAAATACATCCATCGCCATAACCGCTGCACAGGTCCAAAAATATGGCACCATCAAACGAGAAAATTTTTTATTAACATAATGGCGTGTGATTTTTTCTTCCCTAAGTGTATATCCTGATAACACAAAAAAGATCACAAGATGAATTCCATATACAAAATTAAAGTCCCATATGCCTGTAAGATTGCCACTTGCATGTCCTAAAATAACCAAAAGTATTGCAATTCCCTTAGCATTGTCTATCCATTTTTCTCTCATTTTTTTCATGGGATAATCGCAACGCAGATTATCTATCGTTCCTTTCTTTTGCTCTTTTGCATTGATTACATACAGCAAACATGGCAGACATTTTATGGATGTCTTATGTCCCGCTATCATGAAACCGTATGTCAACGGTTCTCGGATAGGACCTGCATAAATTCCACAAATCATCTGCCATGAAATTTTAGCCATTTAGCGTTTCTACCATGAATTAGGTATTATTTGCCCATGATCTGCTCATACAAGGCACACAGTACATTTACCGTGCCGTCTATGCCCAATTTGTCGCTATTCAATACCATATCGTAAGTATTCTTCTTGCCCCAGTCACCTTTTGCAAAGTAATTGTAATAATTTCTACGGCGAAAATCCATTTTACGAACAAATTTCTTTGCCTGCGCATAGCTCATGTCATCCACTTCCATTTCGCGCTCAATTCTGTGCGCTACCGGAGAGGTGATGAATACGCTGATCACATCTACATCCTCATCTTTTAACACGAAGTCTGCACAGCGTCCTACGATGACACAGTCTTCCTCTTTTGCCAGCTGCTGGATCACGGCACTCTGCAAATGAAACAGCATCTCTGTAGCCGGACGCTCCTGTGGTGCATTTTCGTTTCCCTCATAGATCAGCTTGTAATAAAATGGATTGGTGGCTTTTTCGTCCGAATTATCAAGGGAATCAGATGTGATCCCTCCATGTTCTTTCGCCATCTCCAACAGATTGCTGTCATGAAAACCAATGCCCAGTTTGTCTGCTACACGGTGTCCGATCTCTTTACCGCCGCTTCCGCAAGCACGGTCAATACATATAATTTTATGTCTCATGGCTATCGCCCCTTTCTATATAAAGTATCTGTCTCTAGTATACCAAAAATTGCCAAGAAAGCAAATACAGCAGACAATCTATTATAGACTATCTGCTGTATATTTTGCGTTTTTATTGCGTAGAAATTATTCGTCCTCTTCGGTTGTTGTAAAGTATACTTCCTCAGATTCTACAGGCTTCTCCTCTGTCTTAGTCTCTGCCTGCTCTTCTTCCTCTTCCAATGCGCCTAATGCTGCCAGACGCTTGTTCTCGATATACTCTTCTGCTGCTTCATCACAGTCAAGCTGTACGGAACGATAACGCTTCATTCCTGTACCGGCTGGGATCAGCTTACCGATGATAACATTTTCTTTCAATCCTACTAATGGATCGATCTTGCCCTTGATAGCTGCATCTGTAAGAACTTTTGTTGTCTCCTGGAAGGATGCTGCTGACAAGAAGGAGTTGGTTGCAAGAGCTGCCTTTGTAATACCAAGCATTACCTGCTCGCCTGTTGGTGGCTCTTTTCCTTCTTCTGTAAGGCGTTCTACTTCGTCCTCGAAAGTCAAGGCATCTACCATTACTCCTGGCAGGAAAGCGGAATCTCCGTTCTCCTCGATGCGAATCTTCTTCAACATCTGGCGAACGATCACCTCGATATGCTTATCGTTGATTTCAACACCCTGCAGACGGTATACACGCTGTACTTCACGGATCATGTAATCCTGTACGGCACGAACACCCTTGATCTCCAAAATGTCATGTGGGTTTACGCTACCTTCTGTAAGTGGCTCACCCTTTTCGATCTCCTGACCTTCTAATACTTTGATACGAGAACCATATGGGATCAGATATGCCTTCTCCTCACCTGTCTCGCTATTTGTTACAACTACTTCACGCTTTTTCTTCGTGTCACGGATAGATACCGTTCCTGCAAACTCAGAAATGATAGCAACACCCTTTGGCTTACGAGCCTCGAACAACTCTTCGACACGAGGAAGACCCTGTGTAATATCGTCACCGGCTACACCACCTGTATGGAAAGTACGCATGGTCAACTGTGTACCAGGCTCACCGATAGACTGAGCAGCGATGATACCAACTGCCTCACCTACCTGTACCGGCTCTCCTGTTGCCATGTTTGCACCATAACATTTAGCACATACACCGATGTGTGACTTACAGGTCAAGATGTTACGGATCTTTACCTTAGCCTCATCACCTGCATCTACGATTGCCTTTGTATTGACAATACGAGCTGCTCTCTTAGGTGTGATCATATGATTTGCTTTTACGATCAACTCGCCCTCATCATCGTACATATCTTCGCACGCAAAGCGTCCTGTGATACGCTCCTCTAAGGACTCGATCAATTCTTTACCATCCATGAATCCTGTTACTTCCATACCAGGGATCATGTCTCTGTCTGCACAGCAGTCTACTTCACGAATAACTAATTCCTGAGATACATCTACCAGACGACGAGTCAGGTATCCGGAATCGGCTGTACGAAGCGCTGTATCGGACAATCCCTTACGCGCACCATGCGCAGAGATGAAGTACTCCAATACATCAAGACCCTCACGGAAGTTAGACTTGATAGGCAACTCGATCGTACGACCTGATGTATCTGCCATCAATCCACGCATACCTGCAAGCTGCTTGATCTGTGCCTGAGAACCTCGAGCTCCGGAATCCGCCATCATGAAGATGTTGTTGTAGCGATCCAAACCGCTCATCAGCGCTTCCGTCAACTGGTTATCTGCTGCATACCATGTATTAACAACTGCTTTATAACGCTCTTCCTCTGTCAGGAATCCCATATTAAACTTCGCTGTGATCTTCTCCACTGTATCCTGTGCGTCTGCCAAGATCTGTTTCTTAGACTCCGGCACGGTCATATCAGAAATAGATACGGTCATCGCTGCACGAGTGGAATATTTGTATCCCAATGCTTTGATGTTATCCATTACTTCTGCTGTGCCGGTTGCACCATGTGCTGCGATACATTTTTCCAAGATCTGCTTTAACTGTTTCTTTCCTACATGGAAATCAACTTCCGGTACAAGGAAATTCTCGTCCTTAGAACGATCTACGAATCCCATATCCTGTGGAAGGATCTCGTTGAAGATAAATCTTCCCAAAGTAGACTCGATGATACGGCTTTCCTCTACACCATCTTTATTGATACCATGACAACGAACTTTGATCTTTGCATGCAAAGTCAAACTTGCGTTTTCATAGGCAATGATTGCTTCGTTGACACTCTTGTAGCAGTTTCCTTCACCGAGGGAACCTGGTCTTTCCTGTGTCAGATAGTAAATACCAAGTACCATATCCTGTGATGGAACGGCAACCACACCACCATCAGATGGTTTTAACAAGTTGTTTGGTGATAACAACAGGAAACGGCACTCTGCCTGTGCCTCTACGGACAATGGCAAATGCACAGCCATCTGGTCTCCATCGAAGTCGGCGTTGAACGCTGTACATACTAATGGATGGAGCTTGATCGCTTTTCCTTCTACGAGTGTAGGCTCAAATGCCTGGATACCTAATCTATGCAAGGTAGGAGCACGGTTCAACATAACCGGATGCTCACGAATAACATCTTCTAAGACATCCCAAACCTCCGGTTTGAGCTTCTCTACCATTTTCTTTGCCTGTTTGATATTGTGTGCTGTACCGTTTGCAACTAATTCTTTCATTACAAATGGTTTGAACAGCTCGATCGCCATCTCTTTTGGCAGACCACACTGATAGATCTTAAGTTCAGGACCTACTACGATAACGGAACGACCGGAATAGTCAACACGCTTACCGAGCAAGTTCTGTCTGAAACGACCCTGTTTACCCTTTAACATATCAGAAAGGGACTTCAATGGTCTGTTACCCGGTCCTGTTACCGGACGGCCACGACGACCATTATCAATGAGGGCATCTACTGCCTCCTGCAGCATTCTCTTCTCGTTGCGCACAATGATGTCCGGCGCACCAAGCTCTAACAATCTCTTCAAACGATTGTTACGGTTGATGATACGACGATACAGATCGTTCATATCAGATGTTGCAAATCTACCACCATCCAACTGTACCATTGGACGAATGTCCGGTGGGATAACAGGAATAACCGTCAAGATCATCCACTCAGGCTTGTTGTCTGAGTTACGGAATGCTTCAATTACTTCCAGTCTCTTGACAATACGAGCACGCTTCTGTCCGGAAGCACCCTGCAATTCTGCCTTTAATGTAGCAGCCTCTTCCTCAAGGTCAATGCTCATGAGCAATTCCATAATGGACTCTGCACCCATGCCTGCACGGAATGCATCGCCATAGTTCTTTCTTGCTTCCTGGTACTCTGCCTCGGACAGGATCTGCTTCTGCTGCAAAGCTACGCCATCCTGCACCTCAAGTACGATGTAAGAAGCAAAATATAATACCTTCTCCAAGTTTCTTGGAGATATATCCAAGATCAATCCCATACGGCTTGGGATACCCTTGAAATACCAAATATGAGATACCGGTGCAGCAAGCTCGATATGACCCATGCGCTCACGACGCACATTTGCCTTTGTTACCTCTACACCACAGCGATCACATACAACACCCTTATAACGGATTTTTTTGTACTTACCACAATGACATTCCCAGTCTTTGCTTGGTCCAAAGATCTTCTCACAGAAAAGACCATCTTTTTCCGGTTTCAGAGTTCTGTAGTTGATCGTCTCCGGCTTCTTGACCTCTCCACGAGACCATTCACGGATCTTCTCCGGAGAAGCCAGACCGATCTTGATTGCATCATATACAATATGCTTTTCTTCCTTTACATTACTTTCTGCCATAGTAATCCTCCATCTGCCCTGCGGGCTACTCTATACGATCAATCCTTGTGTCTTATACTAATGAGGAATCCTCACCAAAGTCCGCAGCAAACTGTGCTTCCTCGAGTTCTTCCGCTGTTCCCTCGGTATAACCGGCAGCTTCAAAGGATTCGTTGCTACTAAATGCAAAGTCAGCGCTTCCATCAATCAATGGCTTGATGTCTTCACTGTTCTCATTTTCCTCAACATTTTCGCCCATGACAACTTCATTGCCATTTTCATCAAGAACGGTAACATCCAATGCAAGTGCCTGCAATTCCTTGAGCATTACCTTGAAGGACTCCGGAATACCAGGATCTGAAATGTTATCACCCTTAACGATTGCTTCGTATGTCTTCACACGACCAACCACATCATCGGATTTGACAGTAAGGATCTCCTGAAGAGTATATGCAGCACCATAAGCCTCGAGTGCCCATACCTCCATCTCTCCGAAACGCTGTCCACCGAACTGTGCTTTACCACCGAGTGGCTGCTGTGTTACTAATGAGTAAGGACCTGTTGAACGCGCATGGATCTTATCATCAACCAAGTGATGCAGTTTCAAGTAGTGCATGAAACCAACGGTAACGGCACCATCGAAATACTCACCTGTTCGTCCGTCACGCAGGCGAACCTTACCATCGCGATTAATAGGAACACCTTCCCATTCTTTACGATAATCCTGATTCTCGATCAAGTAAGCAAATACTTCCGGATCAAGAACATCTCTATATTTATCTTCAAACGGAACAACATCTTTCAAGCGAGCAACCTCTTCTTCATCGCCCGCTTCCTCAGCCTTTGCAAGCTTCTCTGCTTTTTCTGCCTCATTCAGTGGCGTATTTGCATAATCGTTTGCCAGCTCTAATGTGTCCATGATATCGTACTCGTTTGCACCATCAAATACAGGAGTACCAACATTGAATCCAAGTACTTTGGCAGCGAGACTCAAGTGAATCTCCAAGACCTGACCAATGTTCATACGAGATGGCACACCAAGTGGGTTCAATACGATGTCCAAAGGACGACCGTTTGGCAGGAATGGCATATCTTCTACAGGCAATACACGGGAAACCACACCCTTGTTACCATGACGACCAGCCATCTTATCTCCTACCTGGATCTTACGCTTCTGTGCGATATAAATACGAACAGATTTGTTTACTCCCGGTGGAAGCTCATCTCCGTTTTCTCTTGTAAATACTTTGGCGTCTACGATGATACCAAACTCTCCATGAGGTACTTTCAAGGAAGTATCACGCACTTCTCTTGCTTTCTCTCCGAAGATCGCACGAAGAAGTCTCTCTTCTGCTGTCAGCTCTGTCTCTCCCTTTGGAGTAACCTTACCTACGAGAATATCTCCCGCACGAACCTCAGCACCGATACGGATAATACCGTTCTCATCGAGATCTTTCAATGCTTCATCACCAACACCAGGTACATCACGAGTAATCTCCTCGTCACCCAGCTTGGTATCTCTTGCCTCTGCTTCATATTCGTTGATATGAACAGATGTATATACATCATCCTGTACCAGACGCTCACTTAACAGTACCGCATCCTCGTAGTTATAGCCTTCCCAAGTCATAAATCCGATCAATGGGTTTTTACCAAGTGCGATCTCTCCACCACAGGTAGAAGGACCATCTGCGATAACCTGTCCAGCCTTAACTTCCTCGCCCTTATCTACGATTGGACGGTGGTTCATGCTGGTACCCTGGTTACTTCTCTGGTATTTAGCAAGTTTGTATGTCTTTTCACCGCTCTTAGACTTCACAACGATCTCGTTGGATGCAGAGCGTGTTACAATACCATCTTCCTCTGCGATCACACAGTTACCGGAATCGACAGCGGCTTTCATTTCCATTCCTGTACCAACTGCAGGTGCCTCTGTTACCAAAAGTGGCACTGCCTGACGCTGCATGTTGGATCCCATCAAGGCACGGTTCGCATCATCGTTCTCCAAGAATGGGATCATGGCTGTTGCCACAGAGAATACCATCTTAGGAGACACATCCATCAAGTCAACTTTGGACTTCTCAAACTCAGAAGTCTCTTCACGGAAACGACCGGATACGCTCTTGCGGACGAAATGTCCTTCTGCGTCCAACTCTTCGTTCGCCTGTGCGACGATGAAACGATCCTCTTCGTCAGCAGACAGATAAACAACTTCGTCTGTTACACGAGGATTTTCCGGATCTGTCTTGTCCAACTTACGATATGGAGCCTCGATAAATCCGTACTCATTGATACGAGCATAAGATGCCAATGAGTTGATCAAACCGATGTTTGGTCCTTCAGGTGTCTCTACCGGACACATACGACCGTAATGTGTGTAGTGGACATCGCTGACCTCGAATCCTGCACGATCTCTGGACAAACCACCAGGTCCCAATGCAGAAAGTCTTCTCTTATGTGTCAACTCAGAGAGTGGGTTGTTCTGATCCATGAACTGTGACAACTGAGAACTTCCGAAGAACTCCTTCACAGCAGCTGTTACCGGCTTGATGTTGATCAGAGACTGTGCTGTGATCGTGGTGATATCCTGTGTAGACATACGCTCACGAACCACACGCTCCATACGAGACAGACCAATACGGTACTGGTTCTGCAACAACTCACCTACCGCACGGATACGACGGTTACCCAAGTGGTCGATATCGTCATCGTTACCCATGCCATACTCTAAGTGCATGTTGTAGTTGATAGAAGCAAAAATATCTTCTTTTGTGATGTGCTTAGGAACCAGACGGCTCACATTAGCAGCGATCGCTTCCTTGATCGCATCCTCATCACCTTCGTTTTCATCCAAGATCTCACGAAGCACAGGATAATATACCATCTCTGTGATTCCAAGATCACGAGGATTACCATCTACATATTCTCTAAGGTCAACCGCCATATTGGAAAGCACCTTAGCTACATGACCTTCTAACTCAGCGTATACATATGGGATTGCTGCGTTCTGTAACTCGATCGCAAGTTCCTCTGTTACCAGTGTACCTGCCTCGTATACTTCGCCTGTTGCAGGAGATGTTGCATCTTCTGCCAATCTGCATCCCACGATACGATTCTTGAAATGTAATTTCTTATTATATTTATAACGACCCACTTTCGCCAGATCATAGCGCTTTGGATCGAAGAACATGCCGTTGAGCAAATTCTCGGCACTGTCCACTGACAATGGCTCACCCGGACGAAGCTTCTTATATAACTCAAGCAAACCGTCTTTGTAATTGTCTGTGGTATCTTTCTCAATACTTGCCAAAATCTTTGGCTCTTCACCAAACACTTCTTTGATCTCTTCGTTGGTTCCCAGACCAAGTGCACGAAGGAATACTGTGATTGGCACTTTTCTATTTCTATCTACGCGGACAGAGAAAATATCATTGGAATCTGTCTCATACTCAAGCCAAGCACCACGATTTGGGATAACGGTTGCGGAATACAATTCCTTACCAACCTTGTCGTGACCGATTGCATAGTAGATACCAGGGGAACGAACCAACTGGCTTACGATAACACGCTCAGCACCGTTGATGATAAAAGTACCTGTCGCTGTCATTAACGGCAGATCTCCCATGAAGATCTCATGTTCTTTGATTTCCTCGGTCTCCTTGTTGTGAAGTCTGACCTTAACCTTCAAAGGTGCTGCGTATGTAGCATCACGCTCTCTACACTGATCAATGTCATACTTCTTCTCGTCCCTGCAAAGTTCAAAATCTACAAATTCCAAACTCAGATGACCACCAAAATCGGCGATCGGGGAAATATCCCGGAACACTTCCTTCAGTCCCTCATCTAGGAACCATTGGTAAGAATTGGTCTGCACCTCAATGAGATTCGGCATCTCAAGAACTTCCTGCTGACGGGCATAACTCATTCTCACGCCTTTGCCTACTTTTACTGGATGTATCCTGTTCTTCTCCATCGACGTTTCACTCCTTAATTTTATAGAGTACTATTCCTCTGACACAACCTGTTTGGGAGGAAGAAAAGGAAAGGGTCTTTTCATTTTCTTCAAACTATGCTATAATATATTTACATAAGCCCAATAGTATAGTCAGCCACAATAGTGCATTGTTCATCTTATCATTCTTTTGTAAAGATGTCAAGCACCTTTTTTTTATATATAATGGAAAACAGCTGATATGAATTTTGCCTTATGTAACTGGAGATCGAATGATTACAATCATGTAAATGTACTTATATAATAAGAAGTAGAAAGGAGATCTACCAATGAAACAAATCTTAGATGTGCCAAATCTGGTACAGCAATTAACCCTGGAGGAAAAAGCAAGTCTTTGTTCCGGTGCTGATTTCTGGCATACGGAAACGATCGAGCGTCTTGGCATCCCTGCCGCTATGGTATCGGATGGACCGCACGGGATCCGTAAGCAGGAAAATCTGACCGATCACATGGGCGTTGCCGAGAGCATTAAGGCGATCGGATTTCCGACTGCCTCCGCAATGGCTTGTTCCTTTGACAAGGACCTGCTTTATCAGGTCGGTACGGCGTTAGGCGAGGAATGTGTTGCCGAGGATCTGGCGGTACTCCTTGGTCCGGGTGTCAACCTCAAGCGTTCACCGATCTGCGGCCGTAACTTCGAGTATTATTCCGAAGATCCGGTGGTGTCCGGTGAAATGGCTGCCGCGTTTGTCAACGGTGTGCAAAGCCAGGGAGTCGGCACAAGCCTGAAACATTTTGCCGCCAACAATCAGGAATGGCATCGCATGAGCATTAGTGCGGAAATTGACGAGCGCACTTTGCGTGAATTGTATCTGACGGCATTTGAAACCGTTGTCAAAAAAGCACAGCCTTGGACGATCATGTGCAGCTATAACCGCATTAACGGCGTGTATTCCTGCGAAAACAAATGGCTGCTTAACGATGTTCTTCGTGATGAGTGGGGCTTCAAGGGTCTGGTCATGACTGACTGGGGTGCTATGAATGAGCGCGTTCCTTCTCTGAAAGCAGGACTGGATCTGGAGATGCCGGATTGTCATGGCGAGACTGATAAGCTGATCGTCAAAGCTGTACAGGATGGCTCATTGCAAGAAGAAGTGTTAGACATTGCCGTAACCCGTGTTCTTACACTGGTCAATCAATACCTGAACACTCGCGCTTCGATCGACAAGACGATTCCACACCCTATTCCTTCTGATCCGGAGCGTGCTTATGATACAGAGGCACATCACCAGCTTGCCAGAGAGACAGCCGAGCAATCCGCTGTACTGTTAAAAAATGATGGCATCCTGCCATTACAAGCCGATCAACGCATTGCCTTTATCGGAGAGTTTGCTGATAAGCCTCGTATTCAGGGCGGTGGCTCCAGTCATATCAACAACACACGCATTGACAGCGCCTTGGATGCTGCCGGTGACCGCGTGACTTATGCGCAGGGCTTTGTGATCGACAGCGAAGAGACAGACGAGAAATTATTGAACGAAGCTGTTGCTGTTGCAAAAGATTGTGATGTCGCTGTTATTTTTGCGGGACTGCCGGACTCATTTGAAAGTGAAGGATTTGACCGCACTCATTTGGATATGCCTGCCAATCAAAATGCCTTGATCGATGCAGTTTGCAAAGTACAGCCAAACACGGTGATCGTACTGCACAACGGTTCTCCGATCGTTATGCCTTGGCTGGATTCCGTGAAAGGTGTACTGGAAATGTATCTTGCCGGACAGGCAAGCGGGGCAGCTGCTGTGAATCTGTTATTCGGGCAGGCAAACCCAAGCGGAAAGCTGGCAGAAACTTTCCCACTTCGGTTGGAAGACAATCCTTCTTACCTCAATTTTC
>JALEPA010000142.1 GCA_022766515.1 Lachnospiraceae bacterium
CAGGGTTGTTTCACTATTTAATTATCAAGTTTCTTTATGTATTGTCGCTTCCGGTTGCTGTCCGCTCCGTCTTGCGCCAACGAATGATATAATATCACCCCCATGACCAAATGTCAACAACTTTTTTTGATTTTTTTCAACAAATATTTTAAAACCCCTGCAAAATGCTGTTAAATCAGTACTTACAAGGGTTTTGTTTTTTTATTTTGGATCAAGATTTGCTCTTGCTATTACTTGTCATTTCACTCTTTAAGATCATTTAGTCTGAATGTATGATAAAGTCTGTTCCTATCATATACAAGATATTGTTAATATGATCACCTTTTTATATAGGAAAGGACTTCATCTTGTGATTCTTCCCTTATATATGGAAGAACTCCAACTCCTGATCCATCATCCGAGACAATTCACTCAGATTGTTTGCTGATTCAGATTGCGTTAAAATCGTCTCGTTGAACACTTGCATGGAAGCAGTCGTCTCCTGTGTTGATGCTGCATTTTCTTCCGATACTGCTGAAAGATTTGAGATGATATCCATCATCTCCTGTCTTACAGCATCGCACTCTTCTGTTTTATTCTGTATATTGCCAGACTCTTTTCTTGTCTCGGTAATTCCTTTACTGACTTCCGAAAATTGTTTCTTCGTTGCATCCAGTTTTTCTGCTTCTTCTACAACAATAGACTGCATTTCCTCCATGATCTCAACTGCCTGCGCAGATTCCTGTAAAAGTTCCTGCGTGATCTCTTCGATTTCTTTGGCAGAAGCACCAGACTGTTCTGCCAAAGTCTGTATCTGTGTCGCTACAACCGCAAAACCTTTTCCCTGTTCTCCTGCTCTTGCTGCTTCAATTGACGCATTTAAAGAAAGCAGGTTCGTCTCATCGGCAATCGAGGTAATGATCTGAATTGCTTTTTGGATCCGCTCAGCAGCCTCATTCGTAATATGGATCTGTCGATCCATTCTGCCTGCTGCATCTACCGTTGCTGTATTGGAATCGGACAACTCACTAATGATCTGCTCCGCACTCTCTCTACTGCGATCCATTTCATCCGAAGTCACTGCCAATTTTCCGGCATTGCGTGTCATATCCTCGATCAGACCACCCAGTGTGTTCATCCGCATGGTTGCCGTTTCAATATCTTCCGCCTGCGCTGTCGCACCACTGGCAATGTCGCCCACTGCTCTTCCGATCTCTTCCGCATTATTGCTCGTCTGAGATGACATCGTACTTAATTCATTTCCTGCATGCAATACACGATCTGATGCATTCAACAGTTTCTGCACGATCTGACCCAGTTCTCCCTCCAGCAACTGCACACTGCGGGCGATCTCGCCCAACTCATCTCCCCGCTTCAACACTCGGGGACTAAGTTCAATATGAAGTTCACCCTGTGCCAGGCTGTTCAAAGCTCCATTTGCACTCTTTAAGCCACCGCGAATACTAAAAACACATACTCCTACCGTTACAAGCGCAAGTAGTGCGATCACCAATGTAACCACCACTAAATAGGTTGTTTTTTGTGTGATATATGCATTGACATCCGTAGCAGGTGCTCCGGCAAACAACATACCAACTGTTGTGCCACCGGCATCTTTTAACGGCATATAATATGCGTAGTATTGTTCTTCATTGATGGTGAGATCATAAGATGCCATGTCTTTTCCATTGCGAACTACCTGATCATAGACTTCGTCCGCTGCATCCGTTCCTAATATGTATTGTCCGGTCTTTTTGTCTTTGAGCGTTGTTGCTCGCCTCGTCTTGTCATAAAAAACAGTTACATCCATATCGGTACCATCGACCATATCTTCCAAGATTTTTTCAGTAATCTGTTTATCACCCTTGTAAAGATCCTGATTGGAGTCGAGCGAGTACGATCCCTCATTCCATGAATCCAACGCTCCATGCAAGCTGATCACAGTCGCTTGCAATTTAGATATCATTTCTTCCTGAATCCCCTTCTTCACGCTGTCGACTGACATAATTGTTAACACACACGCCAAGACGCACAAAGGCACCAATGCAATCGCAATGATTTTGAATGTTAATGAGTGAAAAAAATTTCTCGTTTGTTTTTTCATGATGAAAATTCCTCCCTATTATATTTTTTCGTTCATCATTTTCTGTATTTATTTTGGTCAATTATACCATAATCTTTCTCAAAAAGGAAGAGGGCGCATACTGTCATCATCGACAAAATGCGCCTCTTTTCTCCTTTATACTCTTATCTGCTCCCGCCCCATCCATTTACTCAAATTTCTTGATAAAATTGGCATTGCGACGCTCAAGTTTGGACAAATACTGCGTCTCGTCAAAATCATCCGGATCAATCGTACCGACATACCAATCTGTGCTGTCAAAGTATTCCTGCAACTGCTGATCCGTGAAACGGCGACCATGTCTTGCATAAATCTCATTGCGTCCAATACGCAGCTCATCCTTTGACAATCCCTTGACATCAGATTTGGTCAGTTTGCGGGTATCACTGTCCGGAAAAACATACTCATCCGAATCCGTATCCTCTGCGTCATAGTCATCATACTCATCATCGGAATCATCATAGTCGTCATAAGAATCATAGTCATCATCGATATCAAAACTATCATCCGTTGTGTCTGAACTATTATCATATAAGGAAGAACTATCCTGAGAAGAGTCTGTCTGTGTATCATCCGTACCTCCTGTTTCCGGAATAAACTCATTCTCCGCACTATCTTCATCATCAATGGTAATATTATGATTCTCCGCATAGTCACTAAATGCTTTATAAATCATTGCCGCTGTGATCAAATTCGTCTGTGGTACATCGTTAAAGCTCAATGCTCCCTGCTCAAAAGTATCATCATCTTTTGACAAAATAAATTGCAGACGTGCCTTCACTTCTTCATCTAAATAGGTACAACCTCCCGTGAATTCTACAACATCTTCTCCATCCTCGCTCTCAAAGTACTTCCAAGTCGGATTACTAAAGAATTCCTCAAAGGCTTTTCCATAAGTAATCTGTGGGATCAACACCGGTGTTCCATTTTTCACTGCGAGGACATGCTTATCGGTGGCATCCGTAATGTTCCGCACATTGTCTTCAATATCTTTTAGTGCTGTCGAGCTTGATCTGCTCCCACATCCACCTAAGCACAAGCAGCAAAGAGCTGCACATAAAACAAATGTCAATCTTTTTTTCATATGAACCTCCATTCTGTGTATCTTTGACCTTCTACAAGATTACATGTGATATTTCTTTTTCATCGTATCATCCAGCCGGTCGAAAGGCTTTATTATTTTGTGCCATATTTCAACACATTTTGTCCGAAAATCACACGAATCTCACATTCCCGACAAATATTGTATCACCAAGCTGTTTGTGGCATTTTCAAAATCTTTTTCCGTTTCATATGATGAGAAACAAATTGAAAATTCGCATTACAGCACCATGTTATAGTAGGTAACATAACAAAAGACGATACTTTGTAATAAATGTGACTTGTCCCATTTATTACCGTGAATTAGTGTTTTCGCACACTTGACACAAATTCACAGCAACCAGCATGTGTGCAGAAATGAGGAAAATTATGAGTCTATCAGACAAACTTTTGAACGCAGTAACCGGAAGCAACATTACCACGCACAAGGTATCCGTGTATAACCTTGCCGAAATCATCGATCAGACATTTTTGCAAAATGCAGACAGATACCAGATCGATATGGTAGAACGCGCCATCAAGGGCAAAATCTTTGCATACACGGACATCGATTCACCTGATGGCAATTTCCGCCTTCATATCAGTTACTTTATGCGTGGATTGACCCAACACCGTACCGTATGGGTGAAAAACTATGAAACTGAGGATATTTGGGAATGGTCCGGCTTTTCCCTTTCTCCTCTGAAACGTGCTATGCAGCATTATCTGAATTCAGCAAGACTTCGCTAATTTAGATAAAAAGATAGCTATTGTGGTCAAAGATTCGAGAAAATAACCCTTCAGAGAAATTCAGACTTTTTGACACTTTAATCCTGTAAAGTCAAAAAAGGGAAATGCTCTGGTTTTTCAGAACATTTCCCTTTTCCTTTAGTGTCTGCCAAAAATCAGTTTTAGAATCGCAACCGGAATCAACAGCCATCCTATCAGCAATGCAACCGCCATTTTCTGTGCAAAGATCGCCTTGCCGGTACCGATCAAAATCCTATTTGCATAGATGGTCTTTCCTACCGCCCAATATGCCAAGATAAGGTAAATAATTGCAACCATTTTTTCATCCTCCTCACATTATCTGTAGTGGCTCGCAGAAACAGGGAACTGTTCTGCGAATAAACTTATGTCCTATTTCATACTAGCACACGGTTGCAGAGGGGATTTTCAAAATCTTTGCGTGAGTATTTCCCAGCAAAAGCAATTAATTTTCTAAAGAATGTTATGTAGTAACATAACGCCATTTCAGAATCATCTGAAATGGCATTACCCTTTCCCACAGATAAAAAATTAGTTGCTATTCAAATAACAATACACATATCTGCTCCATTCTCCAAATTTCTTTTTGCCGTTGATGATCTTATATGCACGCACCTTGAATGATACTTTAATGCTGTCTGATGCTCCCACTTCATATCTTCTCTCATTTGTAAATTCTTGTGCATAATAAGGATCCGTGTCTTCCATACCATCCGGATAATACATCTCTTCCTTACTCATATATTCATACCCGCTTGCACCAGGAACCTTTGACCAACGCACCTCATATGTCGATCCGTCCCCAACCGGTGGCGTAATATCTACAAATTCCTCAACATCAGGCGCAGCCGGTGGCATGTTCTTTTTCTTCTTTTCCGCTTTTTTCTTCAAAGATTTTGCCGGAGCATAATTTTTCACTTTATTCAAAAGTTTGATTGCTGCCGTATATTTTCCCTTTTTGTATTTTGCCTTTGCCTTCTTATATAATGCAATGTCCTTCTTTGCTGTATTACATTTTTCTTTCAAGGCAGTTGCCTCTGTAAGATTGGTCACCTGGTCTAATAGTGCCAAAGCATCGTCATATCTTTTTGCATTATACAAATTAAGTGCCTGTTGGTAATTGCAAATGTTAGTTTTACTAATCGCATCTTCATAATCACCTAATTGTGCAAAAAGCGTTGCAGCGTCCTTGTAATTTTTTTGATCAAATAAGCTGACTGCCTTTTGGTATGTCTCCGCATTCGGATCAACCGTGGGCGTTGGCGTCGATGCCATCTCTACATCATTTGCCCTATTTGTACTTGCCGGCTGTCTCAAGATTTTGACTGCAATAATCGCTGTAATCGCAATGATCAAAACAGAAATTACTGTTGCAACTGCAATGATCAATGTCTTGTTGTTTGAATTTTGTCTGTCCATTGTTTTCCTCCCTTGTTGTATCTTTATTTGGTTTTAAACTTCTTTTTTGCACTTCGACTACCATAGTATTTTTTTCCATTTACAACACTATATGATCTAACGGAAATCGTATAACGCTTCTTACTCTTCAATTTTTTAATGCGGTAAGAAGATCTGGCTGTTATGGTCTTCGTTATTGCCTTTTTCCCATTTTGTTTAATCGTAATTTCAAAATACTGTCCCTTTTTGTAATTGGAAAATTTCACTAAGGCACTTGTCTTTTTTATCTGTTTTACAGATTTGATCTTCGTTGCCATGCGTACGATCTTTACTGTATTTCCATTATTAGCCGGTTTTTTCACCGTATTATTCGATGAATTTCCTTGGGATGTACCTACAACCGTCACGATACAAAAATCACTTTCTCCTGAAGATGTTGTCACGGTAATCCTGGCAATTCCCGCTCCGACTGCCTTTACAATCCCCCTCTGATCTACCTTCACCACTTTTTCATCACTGGATGACCATGTAAGTGTATCCTCGCTCGTTGCAGGTGTTAAGGTTGCAACTAATTGTTTGCTTGATGAAACCGCTAAATTTAGTTCCATCATATTTAGCTGAACAATTGTTTTTTTTATTACATTTACCATACAAGTTGCTGAAATACCCGATGCCGTTGACACGGTAATCGTAGCCTCTCCCTCTCCTACTGCTCTGACATTACCATATTGATCGACCTGGACAACAGTTTGGTTGTCAGATGTCCAAGTTAGTTTGTCTGTACTATTGGAAGGTGTCTTCACCGCAACAAGCTTTGTACTCTGTGTTACCCACAAGTTGAGATGCGATGAAGAAAGTGACAGTTCCGTACAAGGCAGCGTCACATTTACCTGACAAGTCGCTGTTACTCCACTATCCGTCGTTGCTATAATCTCTGCTGTTCCCGGACCAACTCCCGTTACTTTTCCATCTTCGTCTACCGTCGCAACGCTTGTCTTACGGCAAGTCCATGTAACTTTATCTGTAGTCTGTAACGGTTTCATCTTTGCTTCCAGCGCATAGGTTTCCCCCTGATCGATCTGTATCTTCTCATCACTTAGTGTCAATTCAACACAAGGCACTAAAACATTCACCACACAAGATGCACTCTTAGCCTTATCATACGAATATACCGTAATTGTCGCTTTCCCCCTTGTGAGTCCCAGCACTAAACCTGTTTCACTAACCGTCGCGACATCGGGATCAGACGATTCCCATATTAACTCTTGATGTGATGCATTAGTGGGTGCAATCATTGCTTGTAGTTGAAAGGTGTCTAAAGCATTGATATCCACTCGTACATCATTCAACATCAAACCTGTAACCTCAACACCCTTTACCTCGATAGTGAGCTCTACAGAATTCCCTGCATAAGATAACACTGCTGTCTGTCTACCAACCTCAGAAGTATCGATACCACTGATCATGTCCATCGTAATCGGTAATATCTGTTTGGTCTTGTTCTCATATAAAATTTCTATTTCACCATCCGTGAAATCAACGGTGTCTCCTTGCTCATACTCCAGTTTTTCCGGCATTTTCGTGATCGTAATCTGTTGTGCTCTCACTTGTCGATTGCTGCGTAACTGCGGATATAAATAGGATACACAATACGGATCAATCTCCCAAACCTCAGCAAAATCAAAGCCCGTGAAAAAGCGATGGTTCTTCATTTGGGATTCTGTAAGTTTGACGATGCCATAGGTGTCATCGTCATGACCATATGATCCTTGTTTAGCACTATTCTCAAGATAATAACAGGAGGTATATCCATCTTCAAAATAATAATCTCCACCATAACTATGATACAAATCGCCCACAAAAGCATAATTTTCTCCCACATTTCCTGCGAAATATACAGATTCCATTTGCAAGTAATACTCTTCATCCACATAGCCAATAATTCCGCCTATTCTTATGTTATCATTTTCTGTTATTTTACAATTTGCATAACA
This sequence comes from Lachnospiraceae bacterium, assembly GCA_022766515.1. Lineage (GTDB taxonomy): Bacteria > Bacillota > Clostridia > Lachnospirales > Lachnospiraceae > Butyribacter. The sequence continues at coordinate 7,342 of JALEPA010000142.1, forward strand.
TTGTTTAACAACATATATACCCTTGGAACCATAATCATCATACATATAGCCTATAATTCCCCCCACATAACTCCAGTCACTTGTTTGCACTTGTATATTTCCTGTGATATAGCAATTCGAATATGTATATCCATTTTTACTATCATATCCTGCATATCCCACCAAGCCCCCAGCATACTTGGTATTGTTTACATTAATATCACAATCCACGATTCCCAGATTGGTAAATGATCCACTAGCACTTCCAAATAATCCAACATTTTTACCATTCATGTCACCAAAAATATGTATACCTATAATACGGTGCCCATTTCCATTGAAATCACCGGTAAAATTTTGGATAGGCTCCCAACCGTTTCCTCTATCATAATCACCGCCTTCTGCCGTATCCTCTGACATATCAATGTCATTCATGAGAATATAGTTTGCAGACAGATCGTTTCGTATTTCATATAGATCCCCAATATCGTAAACGGGTTTGTATTCTTCCGTTTCTGCTTCGTCATCGTCTGACAGAACAGAGGTTCCATCATTTTGTTGTGCGTGCGCCTTTCTCGCATTATCCGAAAACGATTGTGGCACTGCTGATAATATTAAACCTACTATCAATAATATTGCTAACCATCTTTTTTTCGTATACATACTCTCTTCCTCCTTTGTTATATGTAACCCAGCTATTATCTTCCTCTTTGCAGTGTATCACAGAGGTGTTTGTACCATTTTCAATTTCTTGTGCAATCAGCAAAATCTTCAAACTTCGGCATCGTATACTTCGATCCAATATCAGCTGTTATTTTATTAACCTCTGCTCTTTTTTCTCGGTTAATCTGATTCAGCTGATTTTGATATTTATTTTGCACCTGAGGCTCACTCTCGATTTGATTCATTTTATTCTGTATTTCATCAATTTTAATTTGAATCGCCTTCTTCTCTTTTCCTTTAAAGAGTCCAAGGGAAGCCTTTTGATTATAGAGATTGGAAATTTCATCATCAAATGAATCTCTCGCACCTTTATTTATAGAAATCTCCTCTTCTATTTTTCTCTGAACATCTTTTATTTTCGCATCAAATTCCTCTTCTAGCCTAGCAATATAGGGAGCATCTTCATAAGAAATCCGGCTTTTCACTCTCGCACACGCTTCATCATATGCAGCCCTCTGAATCATTTCCTGTTGACGAAGCTTTTCGGCCTCTCTCATCAACCGCAGAGGTTCCTCCTCAATTTTCTTTTGACTAATTTTTTTGAGTACATCTATCAAATGCATTCGTTCAATCTTGATTTCATTTAACTCTCTAAACGATTTCAATTTCTTTGCTAACACTATATCAGCAAACTGTTCCGCACGCTTAAATTCTTTACTTTCCTCTAATCTACATACTTTATTTTCAAAATCATCAAGCGATGAAAATTGATATCTCACCAAAAACTTTCCAAGATATGCATAAGCATCTGCAGGATTCGCATCAAGTGCTCTTTCAAAGTATTCATCTGCTCCAGAAAAATCGCCATCTTCAAGTGCCATATTTCCACGCTGAGCAAGTGCGGAGGGCTCTCTTTCCACCTCTTCCATATGTGCATTATCAACATTTACACTTGTTTTTACGCCAATAATTTTCCCAACACCACGAAGCAGATCTTGCATTGCTCCAATCTTCCCCATGTCCTGTGCTTGAAGCCTTGCAAACTCTCTTGGCATATCATAAACATCTATACCTTTATAACAAGGGATAAGTGTTTTTTTCTCTCCCTTTTCAATAAGTCCCAAAAATCGACTCCATAATGGACAGGTATAGGATGCAGCATCCTTCGCTGCAGACAAATGACAACTACAGGATGGACAGACAAATTCTACCATTTTACTTCGTATCTGCTCTGTCATGATCTGATTTTGACATACCGGACAAACTGCATCATTTCCTTTCGCCTGGTCATATGCAACCATGTTGCCACAATGCGGACATTCTCTGGTGGTCATTCGATCTGTCTTGACCTGAATCGTATAACCACAACTGCATGGAATTTGTTTTTTAGCGAAAAAGCCCGTCGATGCTTCCGTATATCTTCCACACGATGGACAAGCAATTACAAATTTACCCATTTTATTTTCTCCCCTTTGTACACTAATTTATTGACAATATTTTCCTCTTTGCAGTGTATCACAGGGGTGTCTGTGTCATTTTCAATTTCTTTTCCTGTTTT
>JALEPA010000097.1 GCA_022766515.1 Lachnospiraceae bacterium
CATCCTACCGTAGAAGATAATGTAACGATCTACTCCAATGCTTCTATTCTTGGTGGTGAAACGGTGATTGGTAAAGGTTCTGTGATCGGCGGTAATGCGTTTATCACTTCTTCCGTTGCTCCCGGCACACGCGTCAGCGTATCCAGTCCGGAGCTGACATTTTCTGAAAAGAAACCGGAGGGACGAAATCCTTTGTTTGATTAAAAAAAGTGCAAAACAAGCGTTATCCCGCCAAGAATTACCAAAGCAATTCTTGGCGGGATAACGCTACATAACGAGAAATCGGGGACAAAGCCAACCGCTTTGTCCCCGATTTCTTCTTTACGATCTCAACTGATTTCTTCCATGTGATTTTGCATAATACAATTTACTGTCTGCACTTCGCAAAATATCATCGATTTCTTCTTTCTCTTCGACAGCGACAACCCCCATACTCATTGTGACACGGATCGTTCTGCCCTGATACTCGATCTCCTGCTCTTCAATCGTGTCTAACAGCTTTTGTAAGATTTCTACTGCCTGCTCCAAGGTACAATCTTCCATGATCAGTAAAAATTCTTCTCCGCCCCAACGGCAGACAACACCTTTGCACACGGTACATTCACGCAGCAGTCTGGAAACTCTTGTCAGAACAACATCTCCTGCCTCATGCCCGTATTCATCATTAACCTTTTTGAAAAAGTCAATATCTCCGATCGCCACACAATATGGCACACCGCTCTCCCCGATCTGTGTACGCATCTGCTGTAACTGTTTGTCTCCAAACCGTCGATTATACAGCTGTGTCAGTTCATCCAGTTCCACCTGTCTGCGAATCGACTCCTGCATCCTTCTTCCACTTCGTGCCAGATCTCCCAGTTCATCCTGCAACTGTAGTAAATTACTTGGAAGCTCTGCTTCAAATTCTTCCTCGGTCAATCGTTTCATAAAACGCTGTAATACATAAATACGCCCGGTCAGTTTGTGCGCATACCAGACGCTGATCGCGCCAATGATAAACATAGCGGCAAGGCAAACGAACATCAGTGGTATCATCGCCACTCGAATACTTTTCTCTACATCTGTAGCACGACGACATACACCTACCATGCCAAAACAAGTGCCATCCTTCAAAAAGATCGGCTCATAATAAGCAAAATTTCTTTCTTTTCCTACCGTTGTCGTACTCCGATAGAAATGGGCTTTTTTGCCTTTCAATACCTCTTTGGTCACGACCGGTGATACGGCAGTATTCACATATCTCTGCCCCTTTTCACTGGTCAAAGTCGTCAAAAGGCGAACATCCTGGCAAAACAATGTCACTTCCACACCCATGATCTCTTTCATGTTATCAATAAACTCTGTGTCGTTGGAAATGTCCTGTCCATTTTTATAAATATGGTAATTATGATCCTCATCTTTATATAATGAAAATTCTCCGGGATATTTTTGATCCAGCATCTTTAAGATCAACTTTGTCTCCTCGGTCATTTCCTTCTGCACATGATTTTCCATACTGCGAGAAAAAGCGTGCATCCCTACACCGAGTAACACCGTACCAAGTAACAGCACCGGAAGTACTGCTAACGCTAACATCTTCCATCCCAGTCTGTTTTTTCTTTCTTTGGTTTTCTTTTCCTTGTTCTGTCTATCCATATAAAAGCTCCATTTCCGCACGCAACTCTGCTATCTGTGCCGTGTTCTATCTATGCTTCCATTATAATCTATTTCGGATATATTGCAAAATTCCGTTACTGTCTCTTATATTGCGATCGCTGCCTCGCGAAACTTTTTTATTTAGAAACCTCTCGCTATAAAGATCAGGGTGTCAAAAGTCCATTTTCATGACGGAAAGATTTTCTTACAAACGAAAAGCCTCGTACCAACGACTCAACGCCATTCGTACGAGGCTTCTTCTCAATCTATGTTTTCATCATTCCAACTTCCAAATGCGGGAAGTCGAAGTGAGCGGATCACTCCAGCAGATCACCCATGCTCTTCAAAGTGAGGGCTAAGGTCGATCCATTATGGAGTAATGCGGATGTTGTTGGTGGAAGGACACCTGCCACACCCAATAAGATCAATAGGGAATTAAATCCTACGATCGTGCGGTAATTTGCATTGATCCGCCCCATCAGTCCATCACCAAGTTTTTTCAAGGTAACAAGCTGGTACAGATCATCGGCTCCTACGGTAATATCTGCAATCTCTCTGGCAATTTCTGCGCCTTCACTGATCGCAATACCAACATCTGCGGCAGACAGGGCAGGAGAATCGTTGATTCCATCACCGATCATCACAACTTTTCTTCCCTTTGCCTTTTCTGCTTCCACATATTTCGCTTTATCTTCCGGCAGTACCTCAGAATAATATTCATCGACACCTACTTTTTTCGCAATGGCTGCTTATCAGCCGGGATCTCACAATGCTCATCCTCGAACACGAAGTGTGCACTTCCGATGATCACGCGCTTATCCTCTATTGAAGAGACGATTCCATGCGCTACAATGTATTCTACTTTGCTGTGCATTTCCTCATGCTCCAGGTCAAACTTTTTGGCTGCATCGGTCACTGCCTTTGCCATAGAATGTGGAAAATGCTCTTCCAAGCATGCTGCCAATCGCAGCAATTCTTTTTTGGCATCACATGCACACGAAGCCGTCCTTTTATCTCATGTTCAATCCGAAATCTCATTCTTCTGTCATCTCTTCCACATCTTCAAATACTGCATCTTCCTTCTGCTGAGCTCTCTCCTCATTAACAGATTTTGCTCCTGCATAAATGTCTCCTGCATTCTCCTGCACGGTAGAAACCGTCTTCATAACGCAGTCCTTTGCACGAAGAACAGCTGCTGTACACTGTGTATATACTTTCTTTGCGTCATCACTGGATAACAACTTCACGCCTGCTGTTCCAAACAATGTTCCTCCTGCAAACAGTCCAATTTTCTTCCAATCTAATTTCATAATGTCCCCTTTCCTGCATGACATATCTAACGGCACAGTTTTTGTATCATGTAATCATCTGTTTTGTCGTATTTTTGTGCCTTTTCTTAGGGATCTTTATGGAAGTTTTCGCTCTCTGATCCCTAATTCGCGTCTATTATAAAACGCTACCCCCCCGGTTATTCAAGCATAAATTTTCTTAGACATTCTTATTGATCGTATTTTATCAATAAGAGCAAAACCAGCGTTTTGCTCTGCAAGAATTGCTAAAGCAATTCTTGGTGGTATTCCACTAGATTTCCAGCAATTTCCTATAATATCAATAAGAGCAAAACCAGCGTTTTGCTCTGCAAGAAAAAGAACAGCCGGAGACTTGCCTCCGGCTGTTCTAAAAATCGTTGTTTCTCTTATTCCATGCGCTATTTGCGTGGGTGCAGGCAGTTGTTTAACAGATATGCCACATCATCTGCTTTCACCGCCAGCAGCTTATCCGGTGCATCGCTAAGTTCAAACACCATGATAAACCGTTCACCACAGTCATTCAATGTCACACGCTTTAGCACATTTTCTTCTTTGTATCCTACATATTTGCTTTTGTTGATCTCGATCAGCTTGTCGTTCAAAATACCAAATCCATAGATGACTAACATTGTAGAAAATGCAAATGTCAGCCGCTTTGCAAAATCGGTATTGATATTAAAAACAACCTGCATCTCAGTGATACCACCTCGCTCTGTCATTGCTGTACCGGGAATGGTACGAAACTTCGCCGGTGTAAAATAATCGGAAAGCTGTACCAGTTCCAGATCATTTACTTTTTGGGTCGTCATGATTCTCCCCTCCTTTTAGTTACTCTTTTTGGTTGCCTTATACCAGAAGGTATAAGCAAGACCATCTGTAAAATAGCCTTCCAATGTTGGATCGATCAGATCCTGGTTGGATGCACTGAACAATGGGCAGATGACCGTATCCTCAGATACCAGGATCTTCTCCGCTTCCATCAGCTGCTCCTGACGGCTTGCTTCATCTAAGTTCTTATCAGAATCCGCTACGAGTTTATCATACTTCGCATTGCTCCACTTCACATCGTTCTGTGCATTTCCTGTCTCATACATCTTGATCCAGCTTGTAGGGTCATTGTAGTCTGCGTACCACTGCATTCTTGCCATCTGCAGCTTACCATTACGACGCTCATCAACATACACTTCGTATTCCATTGCTTCCAGCTTGACATCTACGCCAAGTTCTTTCCACTGTGCCTGCAGTACCTGTGCCACATTTGCCTCATAGTTCATGGCAGGATAGGTATATGTGATCGTTGGAAGTCCCTTACCATCCGGATATCCGGCTTCTGCCAGCAATTCTTTTGCCTTTGTAAGATCCTCTTCTAACAATTCACCCTGCAACTCACTCCACTTTGTACCGTCTACCTTGCTCTTATAATTCTTTCCTACAAATGTAGTACCAGGCTCACAAGCAGTTCCAACGACTGCGGCAATGTCTGCTCTCTTAAGTGCTAAAGAAAATGCCTGTCTTACCTTGACATCGTCAAATGGTTTTTCATTGATGTTAAATAAGATATAGTTGGTCTGTGGCACCTCACGGATCTGCAGGTCATCCTTGCCCTCATAAGATTCTGCGATCTCACTAGGCGCGCCCTGCAAAATGTTGATCTCGCCTGTCTGATAAGCGGATGCCTTTGCCTGATCATCATCCATGAATTTATCTGTGATCTTTAATACATTGACCTGATCGGCATCGCGGTAATACTCGTTTTTCTCAAAGGAAACATAATCTCCATCCACATGCTCCGACAAATGATAAGGTCCGTTTCCTAAGTTCTGCTCCGGATTCATATCCCAGTCAGGGTTGTCATCTCTTGCATATTTGCAATTTGATGGCATATAGGTTGGCAGTTTACAAAGATCCAGGAAGTAAGAACAGGGCTCTTCCAATGTAAATTTGATCGTTTTATCATCAATACATTCTATTCCCACATCCTTGAAATCACACTTGCCATTAAAACATTTCTCTGCATTTTTGATCACAAATAAGAAGTCTACATACCAGGAACCGTTGTCCGGATTCAAGGCTCTTTTCATCGTGTTTTCAAAATCTGCACTTGTTACATCTGATCCATCGGACCACTTTTCATCGTCACGAATATAAAATGTATATTCGGTCGCTGCATCATTGACATCCCAATGATCAGCTGCTGCCGGCTGGATCGAACCATTCTCATCATAGGTTACAAATCCTTCGTAACACTGTGTCTGTACACTAAAATATTCATAAGCGGCTGCACCTGCCGGATCATATTCACCACTCTCCGGCTGTACTGCTTCGATCAACTCTGTAATCTCACCTTTGTCATTCGTTGCGGTCGTACTCCCTCCTCCGCCGCCACATCCGGTCATACATCCTACGACCATTGCCATTGTCATCAACACTGCTAAAGCTTTCTTTGTCTTTCTCATAAGCGTTCCCTCCTTGTGTCTCGTTACTTTCTGTCTGTTGCGGTTACTGCTCTGCCAAAATCTGCTCCGGTGTCTTTCCAACCTCCTGATATTTTGCTAAATTTTCAGGAGAATACAAATTACACGCCACCTTACGATTGTCATATTCGTAAGTGCCCGGCTTTTTCAATTTGCAGCTTTCTGTAGCATACTTGCATCGTCCGGCAAATGGGCATCCCGCCGGAGGATTCAGTGGACTTGGCACCTCTCCTTCCAGTACGATACGCTTCTTTTCTTTTGCCATATGTGGATCAGCAATTGGTGCTGCAGAAATCAATGCTCTTGTGTAAGGGTGAAGCGGCTTTTTATATACATCATCTGATGAGCCAAACTCCACCATACTGCCCAGATACATCACACCGATCTTGTGACTGATATGATGCACCATTTCCAGATCATGGGCGATAAACAAATAACTAAATCCTTTTTCTCTCTGTAATTTTTCCAATAAGTTGATGACCTGCGCCTGGATGGACACATCCAATGCGGAAATCGGTTCATCACATACAATAAACTCCGGTCTGAGTGCTAAAGTTCTGGCGATTCCGATTCTCTGACGCTGTCCACCGGAAAATTCATGAGGATATCTGCGGATGTGATCCGGTTTCAGACCAACCGTCTCGATCAGCTCCTGCACGATGACTTTTCGCTCCTGCGAAGTACCCATGTTATGAATGATCATCGGTTCCTCAATAATCTCTCCAACGGTAAATCGTGGATTTAAGGATGCATACGGATCCTGAAAGATCATCTGCATTTTCTTCCGATAAGGTAACATCTTTCTATTACTAAAATTGGTAATATCTACGCCATCAAAGATAATCTGTCCGCTTGTCGGCTCATGAACTTTTAGGATTGTGCGACCCATTGAACTCTTTCCACAACCGGACTCGCCAACGATACCTAATGTCTCGCCTCGTTCCAACTGAAACGATACTCCATTGACGGCATGTACGACCTTCCCATGTGCTGCGGGAAAGTGCTTTGTCAAGTTTTTTACCTCTAATAACGGTTTGCTTTCATTACTCATTTGCATCCTCTCCCTTCAAAACTTCTTTCCATCGGTCCTTACAATGCAGCCAACACTTGCATTTGTGTGTCTCGCCAAATTCAGTCACCAAAGGACTTGCCTTGGTACAGATCTCCATCGCCTCGCTGCATCGTGAAGCAAATGGACACTGATCGCCTAATTTGAGCAGATCCGGTGGTGTACCGGGTATCGGCTTTAATGGTTCTCGATGATCGGCATTGGAATTGGCAATGCTGTTCAGCAATCCTTTCGTATACGGATGTTTCGCCTCATAAAAGATCTCATCGGTTGTTCCCTCTTCCATAATATTTCCACCATACATAATGCTGATACGATCACAAAGGGATGCCACAACACCAAGGTCATGTGTGATAATAATAACTCCGGCATCGCTTTCTTCGGTAATCTTGCGAAGCAGATCCAGGATCTGCGCCTGTACCGTCACATCCAATGCTGTCGTTGGCTCATCGGCAACGATCAACTTCGGATTACATGCTAATGCGATTGCGATGATAATACGCTGTCTCATACCACCGGAAAATTCAAACGGATACTGCTTGAGGCGAGATTCCGGTGCCGGGATGCCTACCATTTTCATCAACTCTATCGCACGATCTACCGCCTCCTTCTTGGAACATTTGGTATGAAAACGGATGCCCTCTGTCATCTGCTTCTCAATCGTTACGATCGGATTGAGGTATGACATCGGATCCTGAAAGATCATGCTGATGTCATTTCCTCGTATCTCATTCATCTTTTTCTCGTATTCCTTCTTTTCCTTCTTGGTCTTGTACTGTACCGGAGAAATATCTTCTCCATCAAACAGCATCTTTCCGGCTGTCACTGTTCCGTTCGGAGCTAACAGTCCCATCAGAGAAAGCATTCCTACGCTTTTACCGGAACCGGATTCTCCTACGATTCCAAGCACTTCTCCTCGGTCTACTGTATAATCAATTCCACGAAGTGCTTTTACCACTCCCTGTTCTGTCTGAAATTCTGTCTCTAATCCTCTGATCTCTAACAAACTCATTGTCATCACCATGCCTTTCTTGGTATGCCTACCGTTTTCTCTTTGGGTCGAGTGCCTTTTCCAATCCCTCTCCCACGAAGTTGAAAGAGAAGATGGTGATACAGATGGCGATCATTGGATACACAGTCTGCATCGGATAAGTCATGATCAACTCTCTGGCATCCTGTGCCAAAGTACCCCAGCTTGCCATCGGTGCAGAAATACCAACACCGAGGAAACTCAACCATGCCTCTGTAAAAATTGCCTGTGGCACCATCAAAGTCACGGTTACGATGATCTGTCCCATTGCATTGATCAGCAAATGTTTGACCAAGATGCGTTTGGCACTGGCACCTAACACAAATGCCGCCATCGTAAATTCCTGTTCCTTCAGGCTCTTTACTTCCTGCCTGACGATTCGCGCCATGTCGATCCAACAGGTAATCGATATACCTAACATGATACTGACAACGCTGGCACCAAAGATCAGCATGATCAAAACGATATATAACATAGAAGGAACTGAGTAAATAATATCAACGATACGCATCATGACCATGTCGACTTTTCCACCGACATATCCGGCGATTCCACCATAAATCGTTCCCACGATCAAGTTGATGACTGCTGCCAGACAACCGACTGACAAACTGATGCGGGCTCCGAATAAGATTCGTACATAAATGTCACGACCCATCTTATCCGTTCCCAGCCAATGATCCATGCTTGGTCCTGCATTTCGCAGTGCCATGTTCTGTTCGTGGTATGTATACTTACACATTGGCGGTCCAAAGATGGCAAATAATACTACGATCACTAAGATCAGCGCTCCTGCAACCGCTCGCTTATTACCGGTAAAGTCATGCCATACGGATTGTAAGAAGGTTCTGCTTTCTACCGCAATAAACTCATCGTTTTTCTCATCATCTTCTAATTTACGAAATAACTTCTTTTCCATTGCATCCATAAACATTCCCTCCTTTATAATGACTTGCGGATTCTCGGATCGACTACCGCACAGATCAGATCTGCGACAAGGTTACACAAAATAATGATCGCTCCGATGAAGATCGTGATTCCCATAACCACCGTGTAATCGTGGTTGGTGATCGCTGACACAAATTCTTTTCCGATTCCCGGGATCGTATAGATCTGCTCAATGACGACGCTTCCTGTCAACAGGAACGCAACCATCGGTCCCATATAGGTAATGACCGGAAGCATTGCATTTTTCAGTACATGTCGGAATAACAAGGTCCGTTTGCTGATTCCCTTTGCCTTTGCCATCGTGATGTAATCCTGTTTCACGACTTCTTCATAGCTGTTCTGTGTCAAACGGGCTACCGCTGAGATTGGATACAAGCCCTGCGCGATCGCCGGAAGCACATAATGCATTGGGGTACTCAGTCCCAAGATGGGGAATATTCTGAGTTCAACACCAAAGATGATCAGCAACAGCAGCGCCACGATAAAGTTAGGAACGCTGACGCCTAAGGTCAATGCCGATAACCAAATTCCTTTGACGGTGTTGCTTTTTGCCCTCGCCATCATGATTCCGGAACTGACTCCCACGACCAATACCAAACAAAAGGTCACACAGCCAAGCTGTAAGGTTGGCATCATTGTCTGTGCAATGATCTCATTAACGGATTTTCCTACTTTCTTATAAGAAGTTCCCATGTCGCCATGCAACAGGTTCTTACAATATATAAAAAACTGTTCTACCGGTGGTTTGTCTAATCCATAGGATGCTTCCATTTTCTCTAACACATCACCGGATATGTTTTTGGACTGCAGTGGACTTCCCGGCATTACTTTCGTCATGGCAAAAGTGATCGCTACCAAAACGAATAAGGTAAGTAATCCCAAAAGAACACGCTTTGTTATGTACTTCACCATACCACTTCATCTCCTTTCTCTCTGAATGATTCCTATGAAGTCTTGTTCGTATTGTTGTCACATCATTCAGAAAAGAAAAAAAGATGGCAAAGGGTACTTTTGTATAGCTCCTTTGCCATCTTGATTTCCAATATTTCATTTACAGTTTCACAGGTTACTTCCAACATTGAAATCTTTCTTCCTACGATGATTTCTTCTGTGGAAGTGCTTCTGCATCTCTCACACAAGCACATTTTTATCATTTATCCAACGACCTGTCAACAAAATCACTTGTTTTTTGTAATTTTTACAAAACATCTTGTTGTGATTCCAAATTTTGACGAATTATTTTCATTTCATTGACAATTTTTACAACATACCGTATTCTTTCGTGTATTAGGAAAAAGAATTCTGCTGATGATTTTCTTTTCTCCTATCCTAGATTTGCTTACCAAATCATCCATATTTTTATATAGAAGAGGAGGTAACACCATGAAAGTAGTCGTTATACCAGAACCAATTTTACAACCGGATATTACCAAAGAGGAAATGGATCAGCATTGGAAAGTGCTGGAACAGCTTCCCGAAGTCGATGAGCTTGTGATACAGCATTTTGACGGATATCCTTCTAATGAACAATTACATCCCGTCATCGCCGATGCAGATGCTGCGATCGGCGTGTGGATAAGTGACTCGAATATCAATCGAGACTTTTTGAGCCGGCATCCAAATCTTAAATATGTTGCTACTCTGGGACATGGATTTGGCGAATTTGATGTACAAATGACAAAAGAGCGCGGCATGGTGATCACAAACACGATCTATGGCGCACAGACAATCGCAGAATATGCCTGGGCACTTCTTATGGAAGTATGCCACCATGTGGACCTACATTCCAAAGAAGTAAAAAAAGTCGACTGGGCACATGCTACTGACGAAGACTATGCAGCCTATGGCCAAGTCGTGACACCACAGATCGAACTGTACGGAAAAACCTGTGGCATCTTTGGACTTGGTGCGATCGGATTTGCTTTTGCAAAAATGGCGCAGGGATTTGGCATGCGTGTCATCAGTTACTCCCGTCATAAGAAAACCGATCCAAAGTATGACTTTATCGAGCAGGTAGACTTTGACACCCTTCTTCAGGAAAGTGATGTCATTTCCATCCATGCTCCGCTCACCCCATCCACCGAAGATACTTTCGATGCTGCCGCCTTTGCTAAAATGAAAGATGGCGTCATCTTGATCAACACCGCACGAGGCGGTCTGATCGTGGAAGAGGCACTGGTGGACGCACTGAACTCCGGCAAAGTCTATGGCGCAGGTTTGGATGTACTTCGCGATGAGCCTCCAAAAGGCGATAATCCTTTATTACATCTCAATAGCACCTCCGTCACAGCACATATTGCATGGTTGACCAAAGCATCCCGACTTCGTGCGATCGATATCGCAGTCGAGAACTTCAAACAATACTTAAACGGTACTCCCGTATCCGTCATCAATCGTTAAAAGAGCAATTCTTGGTGTTCCACTACACAGTGAGCAACATCCTATAAAGTTCAAAAAGAAGCTCCCCCGAACCTCACAGTTCGAGGGAGCTTCTTGTCGTTCACATGCTCTCCATCTTTCCACAATCATAACCTTCCAATTTACACTCCCACAGACCTTTTTATCCCCTTTATCAACAAGTACATCTATTTTCCATCACATACTATTCGCTCTCCATCTTCCCTTCCCACACATCATAACCTTCCGGCTTTACAAGCTCTGATGCCTACATGCCCCCAACAAACTAAAAATCCCGTAAGCAAAGGAATCATAATTTTTGAGAGGGGACTTTGCACTCGTCGTTACTTATGTCTCGTATTTCAGAGACATTATGTAACGCAACGAAGTGCATCGTAGCGAAAGCGCCCCGTCAAAAAATTTATGATACCTTGCTTACGGGATATCTCAACCTGTCATGTCCGCATGTAGGCATCAGAGCCTCAAAAACAAATGTACTTAGATCAAACCACTGCGGCCCTCTTCCACTTGCCGCTCTTCAACCTCCAAATATTCACAACACATCTCGCCAGCCAGTCAATCGTCATAGCGATCCATACGCCCCATACACCTAATCCCATTGGAGCCATCATTCCACCGATCACATA
>JALEPA010000180.1 GCA_022766515.1 Lachnospiraceae bacterium
AATCCGGATATACCATACCATATCCCTTCAAATATGATGGTTTTTCATATCAGTATAAAATATTATTCCTATAAAAATAATCTGCAAGTATTTTTTCTGATTTTGATCTAACTCGTTCTCCCTTTTCTGTGATGATCACAGCGGTTCCTTCATAAAATTCCTTTCCCTGATATTTTTCTCCATACCACTGCGCCATTTTCTGCTCCCATGTTGGTTCAACGGGTGCAACTAATGTTTGTCTTTCCTTATGTAATTTATTATAAATTTGTTCAACTTCGTCATCTGAATAATCTTTTGTTATTTTTTTGATCTGCTTTAGTCTTGTTTCCGCCTTCTTCAAAATCAACTGATTATATTTCTTTTGCGCAAGCTGTCTTGGCAATTCTAAATTACTTTTTGAAATGTATGCCCCATTATCATTTGTTGTGCAATGATAATAACGAATTTTGTTTTTATCTACTGATATCCGGAGATGACCATCCGGTGAGGATTTTAATCCATTCTCAGCTCTACTACAAATCGCTTCCAGATACTTTTGTTCCCTTAACAACATTGATTTTAATCCTTACATTAATCTACCCCTTTCGTATTTCATTGTTTGTAAGCCAATCAATCTTAGGCAAATTTCCTCCTGCCCTAATTGACTTGTTCTTTTGACAATTTGATCCCCTACAACGATTGTCAAGATGACTCCCCTAAAATCATTGTAGTTTCCGGTCACCTCATACTGCCCCATCAGTTGACCGATATCGTCATTTCTGCGATTACAGTCATCTTTGTAACTCTATCGGGTGACCGGGATTTCTATTCCGGCAATTATGGTCACCCTATACTGCCCCATTCGTTGACCGATATTGCTGTTTTGAGAATTCCAGTCTCTTTATCTTGCTCAAATGATTGACTGTCATTATAAAATGAGGAATTCTAGTCATTTCTCCAAATCTTTGGGATGGTTAATTTGATTATTCTTGAATTTCCAGCCATTCTTCCATTATCATTCAACTGAAGATTATACAAATTTGATCGGCTAGAAAATAGAAATTTAGATTTTAGATCATTAGATGATCAAGATAGAAAAAATCCCGGGAACAACTCTGTTCCCGGGGATTGATATACAAGTTTGTACGCAATAACGCTTTTGATTAACGCTTGCTGAACTGTGGTGCTCTACGAGCTTTCTTGAGACCGTATTTCTTACGCTCTTTCATACGAGGGTCACGAGTTAAGTAACCTGCCTTCTTAAGAGTTGGACGGAAATCAGCGTCTACTGTCAGAAGTGCTCTTGCGATACCATGACGGATTGCACCAGCCTGTCCTGTAAATCCACCACCACGAACTGTAACCTTTACATCATACTTGTCGGCTGTGTTCGTTGCTACCAATGGCTGACGAGCGATGATCTTCAATGTTTCAAGACCAAAATACTCTTCCATATCTCTCTTGTTTACTGTAATCTTACCTGTACCTGGCACAAGATATACTCTAGCAATACTGCTTTTTCTTCTACCTGTTCCATAAAACTTTGTATTTGCCACGATTATTTCCTCCTCTCTTATTTAGCAGCTCTCTCAACGATTTCCAAAACTTCTGGTTTCTGTGCTGCCTGCTCATGCTCCGGACCTGCATATACATGCAATTTCTTGAGCATCTGACGGCCTAAAACTCCCTTTGGAAGCATTCCCTTTACAGCATGATTGATAACATACTCAGGTTTCTTTTCTAACATTTCTTTCAAAGTAGTCTCTTTCATTCCGCCAACATATTCGGAGTGATTGTAATAAATCTTCTGCTCTAATTTCTTACCTGTCACTTTAATCTTATCAGCGTTCACGATGATCACATAATCACCAGTGTCAACATGTGGTGTATAAATGGGCTTATTCTTGCCTCTTAATACATTTGCAACCTCAGAAGCGAGGCGTCCTAATGTATGTCCTGTAGCGTCAACTACATACCATTTTCTCTCAACCGTGGATGGGTTTGCCATAAAACTTTTCATCCCAGTACCTCCTAACTAAATTCTCAACTATACTCTTTTTCGTCTGTAACAAATACGGAATGTCCGAACCGCTTTGTTATCTGTCGAAGCGCTTATTTATGTCGGTCACCGGGGCTTTGGTGTTCCGGACACACGCCACACTGACCTATTATATTACGGTAGCCCTTTAAAGTCAAGCACTATCTTCTGGTATTTTTGTCCTACATGATCCTTTCTCCCCATGTTTACGCCTCCCACTTAAGAAGCCGTCTCATAATACTTTTCCTGTCGGTCTTTCTCAAACAATGTGTAATACTGCACGATCTTGTACTCCTGCAGTTCTGCAGAATAACGGCCGGTAATTTCTTCCTTTGTGGCAAATGTTTCCTTCTCGTCATACGCCCCCGCCGCCGAAAGTGCCGGCACTTTTTGCTGAAGTTCCAGCAGGAAATCCTGATATGCACTGGTCTGTATTCCTGTCGCATCTGCCATCTCTGCACACAGATAATTCAAAAAAGTATGTTCGACCTGCTTTTCCGGTATGTCATAATTCGCCCAGATCAAAAACGGCACCTCATACTTGCGAGAGATTTCCTCCTGCGACATCTGACTGTCGATCTTTCCCATGACCCGGTAATAAAACGCCTGCGAAAAATGTGGCTGATGGTCACCAAACACGACGATCACCGTAGGTTCCTCTACCTGCTGAAAATAAGCAAGTAAATTTTTTAACGCTTCATCTGACTTTCGCATCATGGATAGATAGCGATCCACCGCTTCTTCCGCTTTGAAAGAAGTGATTCTGACCGCTGAATCCCCTTCCCACGCCTTCGTATAAGGACTGTGATTTTGCATCGTCACATTAAAAACACTGTATGTTTCCTGTTCTTTTTTCTTCTCATACTGTTCTATGATCTTGTCATAATCTGCCGCATCAGATATGTAATTACCAAGTTTATCCGCACCCTGATAACTGTCTAGCGATAGAAAATCATCGAATCCCAACAGCGGATATATCCGGTCGCGGTTATACCCGGAGGCATAGTATGGATGCATCGCCGTCACCTTTTTCACGGCAGACATACTCTTGAGCCACTGCGGCATTGCCGGAGTCTGCTGTTGTATGTATTCCAAATAAGGACTGCCGGATAAAAAGGCTTTCGTACACCCGGTCAAAAACTCAAATTCTGAATTTGCCGTATAGCCTCCATACACGGAAGACAAGGCGTAACCCTTTACCGCATTATCGGACAAACTGTCCCAAAACGGCATAACCGGCTCATTGGTCGTAAATTCTCCCAACACCCTGAGATCACTGAACGATTCGTTCATAATGACTATGACATTTGGCGTTGTTGCAGAAGTTTTCTGCGTAGATTTACTTTGGTAACGATCCAAAATCTGCTCCGCAAGCTCCTTTGTATACCCTTCCGGTGCTGCCACCTTGGAAATTCCAACATTTGCCGCAAAATACATGGGATAACCGCACTCTCTGATCCCGATCTGCTGATCCCAGTATAAATCTTGTGCACCTTCCATAAACAGATCCGACCGGACGCATCCAACAAGACTTCCGATACAAATAACACTCCCTGCCAGATAAGCCAAATTCTTTTTGATAGATTGTTCGCTTTTTTCCGCAGACGGCAGCAAAAAGTATACGACTGCCATGCTGACTGCACTGACACCCAATGCCAAAGTCAGAAAAAGGCTCCAATGTACCCGGTACTTTCCTGCCACCGTTGCGGCAGTCGAGAGGGCATACAGATCCTTAAAAACAATGCCATATCCTCGTATCTGACAGACAATATAGTTGGCAATGCCGACAAGCAGGATCAGGCTGCCTCCACACAAAAGCCCTCTTTTGGCGTTATGAAATAGCAGAACAAAAATCCCCTGAAATAACATGATGAGCATCGTATTCCGTACAAACAGACTCCAGCCGATCCCAAAAGGATTCTCTCCCAGAAATAATTGCAGAGCAATAAATTGTAACCCACAGCAAGCTTATAATACCATTTATTCTTCATCAACGATCCTCCTACCAGTCTCACTGTCCTTTCTAGGAACAGTAAAAATCATCCTCTCATTCCCCTGGCCCCTGTGATCACTCATCAGCATATCAGCTATTTTGTTAATATGCAACAACGAGCAGCCTTTCTATTTTCTACCCGAAAGACTGCTCGCCATTATTTATTTAGTATGGTAAATTCGCTACGCTTGAAGTCTAGTTAAACAGATCTCCAAAGTTAAACCACTGGCCGCCCTGGGAATTATCACTTCCGTCATTTCCCTGGCTGCCATTGCTGCCATTGCTGCCATCGCTGCCATAGTTTCCGTTGTTGCCATTGTTACCCTGGCTGCCACTATTTCCACTATTGTCATTGTTGGATGAGCCGCTGTTGTCTGTGCTGCCGGAACTCAATCCATTCAAAGAATCAGAACCCTGCAAAGTAACTTTGACCGTCTGCTCTTTATATGCTCCATCGCTGCTTCGCTGGAAGGTAATCTCTACCTCTGTTCCTTTTTTGTAGCTGTTTGCCTTTTCCTGCAAGCTCTCAATGGATCTTACTTCCATCTTATTGATGGCTGTGATAATATCACCTTTCTTAATACCAGCTTTATCTGCTGCTCCATCCTTGGAAACTTCTGCAACATAGACACCGTTTGGTACATTGTAGTTTACAGCTTCATCACTTACGGTCTTACCGCTGATTCCTAAATATCCTTTATCGGAATCTTTCAAAGTTTCTCTGTTCATCAACTGCTCAATGATTGGTGTTGCCACAGAGATTGGAATGGCATATCCTACACCTTCTACCTCAGAAGAAGCAATCTTAGCGGAGTTGATACCAATTACCTGACCCTGCATATTCAACAATGCACCACCACTGTTACCAGGGTTGATCGCTGCATCTGTCTGAATTGCTTTGATCGTGTTAGAAGATGAGCTGTTGCTTTCTGACTCGCTGATCTCACGATCTTTTGCACTGATATATCCTACAGTTACTGACTGACCATATCCAAGTGCGTTACCAATGGCGATCGCCATCTCACCTACTTTAAGGTCATCTGAGCTTCCCAGATCTGCAATACGGATCTTATCCATCGTATCCTGCTTCACATCTGATACTTTTACTGCGATCACGGCAAGATCGTTTGTACTGTCAGTTCCCTTAACAGTTGCCTCATATACCTGATCATCGATAAACTGTACGGAAATTGTCTTTGCACCGTCAATTACATGGTTGTTGGTTGCGATCAACAGTTCCTTGTCATTCTGAGCTACGATAAATCCGGATCCTGCACTTGTCGTATCCTGTCCGGCATACTGCTGACCAAACAGATCATAATAGTTTGCACCCTGCGTCGTACTGGTGATGGCTACGATCGATGGCATTGTCTGCTCTACAATACCGGAAACATCAGTCGTTGTTGTAGCCGTTGTTGTCGAATTCTTAGAATCTGTTCCGGTGCTTGCCGTATTGGAACTTCCTTCTGTTGTTGTTTTCAGTTTCGTTGTCGTTGTTGTCGTCGACGGCATGAAACGGTCTGTCACATAACGAACACCCTGGAAGCATGCACCTGCGACAACACCAAAGATCACGGCACATAAGATAGAAAACAATACTTTCTTTCCTGCTCCCATTGGTTTATCCTGTGCAGGTTTCTTTGGTTTTCCTGCCTTATGTGGACCATTTGGTGCCTGATAAAAAGCTCCGTTTACCGGACCATTCTGTGGACCCTGACCCTGTGGTCCATAACCACCTGCTCCAAATGCTCCCTGTGAATTCTGGCTCTGATTCTGCGCCTGTCCCTCGGAAGTATTTGCTGCATTCTCATTAGATGCTGCATAATAATCACCGGATCGGGTTGCTTGATTGTCCTGTCCATTTTGATAAGAGTAACTATAGGTGCTGTCAGACTGATTATCTGTCTGCTGCTTACCAGCTGTCTCCTCCGTGTGGTTACCCGGTGCCTCATTATGCTCTACCGGATTCCCATATTCCCCGGTATATCCGTTTTGTCTTTCCATATTCTCGTCCATAGCGAACCTCCTTGCTCGCCCCTGTTTACTGTGGGCGTATTTCTTTTCCTTTGCTTTACATGCTTTAGTCTATCAATGATTTGTGTTCTTATTGTGAAAACTCTTTTAAGAAACGATTAAATTCTATTTTCTTTTCTCTTGCGTATCGGTGGGGAAAATTATATAATGATGAGATAGCATAAAAAAGAGCAAAGCCAGCGTTTTGCTATAAATTAAAAAGCTACGATTAACGACTACACATAGGAGGTTTGTTGTTGTGATACGAGAAAATCAGCGATTATTAAATCTTTTTCATATACTCATTGATGCCCTGATCATTGCAGCGTCTTTCATGCTGTCCTATCAGCTGCGTTTCAATGAACTTTGGAGTCCTTTGATCCGTCATGGTATTATCGATCCACCGATCGGATACTATTTGGAGTTTGAAAAATATCGGGATACCCTTGTATTTTTGATCCCTTGCTTCATTATTATATACCGTTTCTGTGGCTTGTACGATCCAAAGCGTACCAACAGCAAACGACATGAGCTGTTTTGCCTCATCAAAGCTAATGCATTTGGTATCGTATACGGCACGGCTATCCTGTATTTTATCAAGCAGACCGATTATGCGCGTCTGTTCCTCGCGATCTTTATCGTCA
>JALEPA010000186.1 GCA_022766515.1 Lachnospiraceae bacterium
TAATAAAAAAAGATCGCATAACTGAATTGTTTATAGTAAAATAAGCAATGTGATCATATCAATTACGAAAAGAACTTACAAGGTAGGTGGTACCATCGAGATGAGAATAGCAATTTGTGATGATGATTTATTCTATAGAGAGTGTATACAAAACATTGTCGCAACTTCCTTATCAAACATAGGACGGCAACATACAATAAAGGTGTTTCAATATGGTGAAGAGTTTTGTCAAGATGAAAATAATTTTTATGAATTTGACATTGTTTTTTTAGATATTGAGATGAATAAGCTAAATGGAATGGAAGTTGCAAGAAAAATACGGGAAAGGAAACAAAAAATGATATAATATTGCCGGTGCAGTATTTTATCATGCGGCTGTTGACTTATGAGCAAAAGAAAACAGCTGCAATGGTGGAGGAGAGTTGTGGTCAAAGCTTTCCCCTGCCGACTCAAAATAAATTGCTCAGAAAAGAGGGATCAGTATGAGAAAATGGAAAACACTTATTTTAACAGCAGCATTAACCGTAGGAATTGGATGTTTGACCGGGGCAAAGGCACAGGCGTCATCAGTGAAAATCGATCAAGCAAACTTCCCGGATGCTAGTATACGCACCTATGTGACACAGTATGACACCAATAAAGATGGTGCGTTGTCGGATGAGGAACGAAACAAGATGATATCTTTTCGGTTAGATTATGATTATTCAAAACCATATGGTATCAAAGAAGGACAGATTGTTGATTTTACAGGCATGCAAAATTTCCCCAATATAACAGTGGTATGTCTTGATCTGGAATACGAAGTAAGTAATAAAAAAATTTGCAAATGGAACTATGATGCGGTGAATTTAATGAAAAGCTTTCCGAATATGGACGCATTACATGTTACCACCAGAGAGGGACAGAAAATTGTTTTAAGGGGTACTTCAAAGAAATTGACGCAATTGGAGTGTTATGCGTACAATAACGATCGTCCCGGTAGCGGAATAGACAGTACTTTATACGCACCAAATGTTAAAAATTTAGTCTTGTGGGGAAAGTGGTTGCAAAATAACAAAAACATTGGCAAAAAATTTCCAAATGCAAAGAAAGTGGAACTTCCTAGTAGTAATTTAGGAGGAGGAAACACCTTTAAGGGAATGAAAAAAGTAGAGCAGTTGGTTCTGGATGCAGCTGACTCGGATTCTGTGAATGTGCAGCCACTTCGTGCAACCTTAAAGGAATTTTGGCTGGGAGATATGCAGGCATCTTATTTTGCCGTGAAATGTAAACATAGTCGCCTCGAATCTCAAGAGCCTAATATTATGGGGATAAAGATAAACAAAAAAAAGGCATATACATTAGATCTTTCCGGTATGCAAAAATTAGAGCGCGTCTATGCATGCGGGGAACAAAAGATTAAGGCAGTGAAACTTTGGGATAACAAGACGAAGAAGGGTGCACCAAAGTTGAAGGATTTGCAATTATACGGAGCACAGATTACCGCTATGGATGCCACCGGTGCACCAAAATTGGAGCGGTTGTTTGTGGGAAATACCATTCAAAAATTGAATGTTAATAACAACAAGAAATTGCGTGAGTTGGGATTGATCAGCAATCAAAAGCTTTCGTTAAAAATTGCAAACAAAAACTTAAAGTACCTTAGAATAATAGGAAAAAAGATGAAAAAAATAGATATCAAAAAGTGCTCAAATCTTGTGAATCTTTCAATGGAGGGAGTGACAGTTGGACAATTAGATTGTAGAAAAAATCGTCATCTACATTCACTTTATCTTAGCAACTCAACAGTAAAACAATTGTATTTGCCAAAGGTACAGAAAAGTAAAATGTTAAGCAAGTACATTGGACTTACTGAGCCGGGTGCTACTGAGGGCGATGGAGAGCCGCTGGAATATGCTTCATACAAAGGTTATGGCTTCTGGGAGAATACGAAGATAAATGTTATGGACCTGTCCGGTTACAAAAAACTGAATAATTATATTAAGAAATTTCAGCTTGGAAATGGATTTGGTTATTATAACAAATGGTCAGAGAATAAGACCAAGATCAAAAAAATCGTCATCAACAAAAACCTACGCAAGTCCGACAAAAAGTGGGTTAAGAAGATGGCGAAGAAGCAAAAGATCAAGGTGGTTGAGAAATAAAATCATCTGACCGTTCACCCGAGAAAAGCGTCTTGACACATGACTGACACTGTTATATACTAAAAAAGTGTGTATTGACACAGGAAAGCAAAAAAGTTCACAGAACTCTTATTCAGAGTGGTGGAGAGTGAAGGCTCTACGAAACCACGGCAACCCCTGTAAAGGAAGGTGCCAATCTCAGCGAGAAATCGATCAATAAGAGGGTTTGAGATCATAACGAAATCAAGTCCATCTTACTTCGGTTAGGGTGGACTTTCTTTTTCCTTTATTTTGTAGGAGACTTGTCCTTTCCTATAAAGTAAAAAGCAGACAGTCACTTTATGTACAGAGCCGCATAGGTGCGGTGGAATGGAGGAAATTATGGAGAAACATTTGTTTACATCGGAATCAGTGACAGAAGGACATCCTGACAAGATCTGTGATAACATTTCCGATGCGATCTTAGATGCATTGATGGAACAGGATCCAATGAGCCGTGTAGCATGTGAGACGGTCATCACGACAGATTATGTCATGATCATGGGTGAGATCACGACCAAGGCAAAAGTGGATTATGAGAAGATTGCAAGAGAGACGATCCGTGAGATCGGTTACGACGATGATGCA
>JALEPA010000212.1 GCA_022766515.1 Lachnospiraceae bacterium
TCTGCCGCTTCTTCTGTCTCCTCTAACTGCGCATCAAAGACACCAACAACGGCTTCCTTGATCTCAGAAACATTTTCGATCGCAGTCTTGATCGTCTCAAGAGGTTCTTTGGTAAAATATACCAGACTAAAGTCTGTATCAAACTTCTCATCCTCAATATCCTGTACATTTGGCTCTGCTTTGATGACTTCACCCATCTCTTCCAACGCCTTAAATACCAAGAATGCTCTGGCTGCTTTCAAGATACAGCTTTCCTGCAGATATACCGTGATACCGAAGATATTTTGATTCTGCTCTTTTGCTTTATCAAAAGTTGCCTTTTCGTAGTCCGTGATACGGATATCCTCGTATTTAGCATGCTTGTCAGAGTTTGCAGAACCCGTTGCAGGCGCTGCCTGTGTCTCCGGCTGTGCCTCTGCTGTATCACTTCCGCCTTTTGCCTTCTCTGCAATTGAGTTCAAGGTATTGATGATTTCTTCGTTCTCCTCAGTACCCTCATCACCAGTTTCCAAAATATTTGCCAGATAAGATTCTAATGCGTCCAATCCACGGAATAATACATCCACCAATTCCGGCTGCACTTTCATGTTTTCGCTTCGGATCTCCTGAAAAACATTTTCCATGTCATGGGTCAATCGCTGCATACGCTTAAATCCCATTGTTCCAGCCATTCCTTTCAAAGAATGTGCTGCACGGAAAATTTCATTGATCGTATCCATGTTTTCCGGCTCTGTCTCCAGAATCATCAACTGGTCGCTCAATGTCTGCAAATGTTCTTTTGTTTCGTCGATAAAAATTTCTAAATATTGGCTTACATCCATGTTATCGCACCCCCACATGCTTTGTAATTGATTCTGCGATCTGTCCCAGAGTAACAACCTCATCTACCGCATCTGCCTGAGCAATGGCTTTCGGCATACCATATACGATGCTGCTTGCTTCATCCTGAGCGATCACATATATTTTGTTAGTTTTTTCCAGTTGCAAAATGCCTTGCGTTCCATCCGCTCCCATTCCTGTCATGACCACACATGTGATTTCATCAAATGAACTACGCATCAGTGATTCATACATAATGTCTGCACATGGTCGAAGTGCATTTCTAGGTGCCTCATGTACAACAGCTAACGAATGTTGTTTTCCTTTCTCTACAACCTTCATCTGATAACCACCTTTTGCTATGTACACAGTTCCTTTTTCGAGAATATCTCCATCGGCTGCCTCTTTGACATGAACTGCACTCAGTTCATCCAACCGCTTTGCCAACGAACCCGTAAATCCTTCAGGCATATGCTGCACGAGCACAATTGCCGCATCCAGATCTGCAGGAAGTTTTGGAATCACAGACTGTAACGCCTTGGGACCTCCTGTTGAGCAGGCAAGTGCAATAATCTTTCTTGCTCCTCTTCCCATTGGCTTTTTGGAATGTGTACTGCAATCTCCCTTTTTACCAGCCAGTGCAGATGCTGCCGTCTGTCGAGTCGTCACATGCTGCATTTGTAGCGGTTTCTTCGGCGATACTGCCTTTTGTCGTTCCCGCTTAGCGACCTCAGACAGATCCATATCCAGATCTTCCACCGCCAATCCTGTCGCAATATAAAGCATCCTCGTAAGCGCCAAGCCAAAAGTAATTCCCTTTGCTTCTGCCAGATTAGTTGGTTTTGTAACAAAATCAAACGCACCCAGTTCCAACGCTTCGATGGTTTCTTTTCCATCTTCATGTGCCAGTGTGCTGACGATCAATACTTTTTCTCTGCGTCCCTTTTTTCGTAAAGTTCGCAAAAATTCAATGCCATTCATTCGTGGCATATTGATGTCTAATACAATGGCATCGACCTGTATGCCGGAATCCAATAGTTCCAATGCTTCCACACCATCTTTGGCCAAATACTTTACCTGGAGTTTCTCATTTCCATTAATTATATCAGAGAAAACCCTTCTCATGAGTGCAGAATCATCTACAATCATAATATTTTTCATAAAATTCCTACATTCCTTTCTCCGCCTGCCAACTTTA
This sequence comes from Lachnospiraceae bacterium, assembly GCA_022766515.1. GTDB lineage: Bacteria > Bacillota > Clostridia > Lachnospirales > Lachnospiraceae > Butyribacter. Next base: position 2,018 of record JALEPA010000212.1, read on the forward strand.
AGTCGCAGGTACAAAATGCCGTTCTTTTGCCATTATTTTTGATAACTTCGGAAAATTCTCGCAAGCAAACCGGACAATCCCTTGGAAACACCGTTATCCTGTGCCACTTGTCCTTCCCCAATCTGCAATGCAAGATCCATTAACGCTCGCGAAGAGGCTGCGTTAGGATAAGCAATCGATACCGGTTCCTGCTTCATTACTGCATTTTGTAACTTAATATCATCTGGCACACAGCCTATATATTCCATCTCCATTTCCAGAAACTTGCCCGCTACCGTGCTGAGTTTTCGATATAACTCCTGCCCTTCTTCGTAGCTGTGCGTTCGGTTACCGATCACCTGAATCTTCATACGGTTACGGTCAAATTCTGTCTGTCTCTGCAAAGTTTTTAACAACGCATAGGCATCCGTAATGGATGTCGGTTCGGGTGTTGCCACCAACAATACCTGTGTACTACATAAAACCAGATCGATCACGGAATCCGAAATCCCCGCTCCCGTGTCTATGATCACTACATCAGCGACCTGATCCAGCTCGTACATCGACAATACCAGATTTTGTATCTGATCCCTGGTCAGATTCGTCATTTCTCTCAGTCCGGAACCACCGGATATAAACCCAATGTTCTCCGGTCCTTTTGCAATGATGTCCTTCACATTTTTTCCATGAAACATCATGTCTGCAAGGTTATATTTCGGGCGCAGTCCCAGCATCACCTCAATATTGGCAAGCCCAAAATCTGCATCCAATATCACAACCTTTTGCCCCAGTCTGCTTAATTGGATAGCAAGATTGACTGAAATATTGGATTTGCCAACGCCGCCTTTTCCACTAGTCACGGTGATCACCCTGGCAAGATGCTGTTTCTTATTTTGCTGCCTGATAATATTTCGCAGTCTTTCAGCTTGATCCATCAGCTATTCCCTCCCAGCAGTTGCTTTGTCATCTTTTGTGCGTCTATTTTACCAATATCATCCGGCACATTTTGTCCCCATGTCGCATAAGACAATGGCGCTCCCGTCATCATCCGGATGTTAAAAATATTTCCTACTGTGTCTGTCTCATCCAATTTCGTAAATACAAGGTAGTATTTTGTAATTCCACTGTATGTCTGACAGATTTTCACAAGATCCTTGTATTTAGTCGTTGCACTTAGCACCAGATACACTTCTTTATCCTTCTCCGGTACTTTTTCCAGCAACTCTTTAATGTCATCAATCTGCTCTGCATTCTGATGAGATCTTCCGGCTGTATCTACTAATACCAGATCAAAGTTTTTGAGATTCTCCATAGTCTTATCCATCTCATCCGGAGCATAAACTACTTCCAACGGAATCCCCAGAATATTGGCATAGGTCTTTAACTGTTCTACCGCAGCAATACGATAGGTATCTGATGTGATCAATGCAACTTTGGTCTTTTTCGTTAATTTCAATGTCGAGGCGATCTTTGCGATCGTTGTTGTCTTCCCAACACCGGTTGGTCCTACAAAAAAGATATATTTTGTATTTTTCGTGCGAATGTCGATCAAATGCGGCTGTCCAATTTTCAAAATGATCTTCTGATATACTCCGGCAAGTACATTATCCAGAGTCCAGTCCTTTCGCTTTCCGGTCTCTACTGCCTGAATAATCTGCTCTATGTATTCCTCCTGCACTTCATTCTCAAGCATCTTTTCGCGGATAAGATCAAAATATACCTGTGTTTTATCTTCCTCTTCCTTCTTGTTGTCACTTGTCTCTTCTGTTTTATGCTCATCCTGTTCCTGAGACTGCAGCACCTGTTTTTCGATCAGATTTTGCAGATTGCTGAGTTTTTCCTCGATCGCTGCCGAAGTCTGCTCCGGCTGATCATCCGCAATGATCTGGTCACTTTGCAATAACTTTTCGCGTTTTTCTTCCTGCTTGGCAGCTTTAGAATCCGGAGCCGTGTACTCTTGCTGTTTGCGGATTGCTTCTTGGAGTTTACTAAAGTCCGGCTTGTCTTCCTCCTGCACATCGTCTATGGCAACCGTGATTTCAACGGATGGTTTGCGGAACAATCTGCCAAACCCTCTCGGTACTGTCTTTTTTACATTCATGATCACGGCATCGTTGCCAAGTTCCTGTTTTGCCAATGCAATGGCTTCGTCTTCTGTCTTTGCTGTATATTTTTTGATCAACACTATACTGTCACCATCCCTATAGATTGTAATTCTACATTATTTTCAATTTCATTATATGATACTACGATCAGATCTTGAAATTGTTCTTCCGTCAGTTTCTTAAAGTAAAGCCGTACAATCGGAGAGGTAACAATGATCGGATTTTTGCCAAGTTCCTCCATTTTCTCCATCTCCTCTTTGACCGATTGCAGAATCGTTCCGGTTCTGTCCGGATCGAGATTGATGTAAGTTCCCTGTTCGGTCTGCTTGACTGCTCCCATGATCTCCTGCTCGATCTTTGGATCCAGTGTCACTACACTAGTCATTTCGTTTGCAGGAAAATATTTATTGGAAATTGCACGTTTCAGGCTCTGCCTTACATATTCCGTCAATACATCGGTGTCTCGTGTACTGGCTGCATTGTCTGCCAATGTCTCAAATATCGTAACAAGATCACGAATAGAAATCCCCTCACGAAGCAGGTTTTGGAGTACCTTTTGGATCTCTCCTACACTCAACATCTTAGGTACCAGTTCGGAGATCAAAGTCGTATTTGCCTCCTGAATGTTGTTGATCAGGTTCTGTACATCCTGTCTGGTCAAAAGCTCATCCAAATGACCTCGGATCACTTCCGTCAGATGAGTTGCAATGATCGAAGGCGGATCAACAACCGTATAACCAAGCGATTCTGCTCGTTCTCTCTGCGACTCTGTGATCCAGATAGCCGGCAGATGGAAGGAAGGCTCAAAAGTAGGGATACCGGTGATCTCTTCCTCAACATATCCCGGATTCATCGCCATATAATGATCGAACAAGATCTCTCCTTCACTGATCGGAACACCTTTGATCTTGATCACATACTGGTTAGGATTTAACTGTATGTTGTCTCGCAATCGAATCATCGGAACAACACATCCAAGTTCCAGCGCCACCTGTCTACGGATCATAACCACACGATCCAGAAGGTCTCCGCCCTGATTTACATCAGCAAGCGGGATAATACCATATCCAAACTCCAATTCGATCGGATCGACCTGTAACAATGATACCACATTTTCCGGTCGTCTGATCTCCTCTGCAGATTCCTCTTCCTCATCCACTTCGGATTCGATATGATCCACTTCCATTTTCGACTCGATCGCACGACCTGCTACGATAAACAGTACCGCATAAATAAAGCAGATTGCTGTCGGAAGTGGCGTAAGTCCAAGCAATGCCATTGTCGTACCAACAATGTAAAGCACTTTTGGAATAGAAAACAACTGTGTGATCAGCAGGTTACCAAGATCAGATTCCTTCGATACCTTCGTTACCAAAATACCGGTTGATAACGAAATGACCAAGGATGGAATCTGGCTGACTAAGCCGTCACCGATCGTCAGGATCGAATATTTCTGGAGTGCATCTGTCACTGCCATTCCCTGCATCATGACACCGATCGCCAGACCACCGACAAAGTTGATCATCGTAATGATCAGACCTGCCGTCGCATCTCCCTTTACATACTTCGTAGCACCATCCATCGCTCCAAAGAATGTGGATTCATCTTGTATTTTTTGTCTTCTTTCTTTTGCCTGCTCGTCCGTGATCGCTCCGGTATTTAAGTCCGCATCGATCGCCATCTGCTTACCGGGCATCGCGTCCAATGTAAAACGCGCGGTTACCTCTGATACACGCTCAGAACCCTTGTTGATCACGATAAACTGTACGATGATCAAGATCAGGAAAACGATCGCACCAACGATCAGATTACCGCCGCCAACGAACTCACCGAATGCCTGAACGACATTACCTGCTTCTCCGTGTAACAAAATATTTCTCGTCGATCCAACATTTAAGGATATACGGAACAAAGTGGTCATCAGCAGTAATGTTGGAAAGGTTGACATGTTTAATGCCTCCATCGAAAACAATGCATTAAACAAAATAAACAACGCCAACGATAAGTTCAACATCATCAATACATCCAACAAAAAAGTGGGTATTGGAATGATCAAAAATACAATTGGCACCAGGATATATAATCCCAGCAGAATATCTGATCGTTTCATTGATTTATCTCCTCATTAACAGCATCTTTTGGTCTAGCTTCTTCTCCTATAGACCGTTATCCTGTTTTTCCTTTCAAATTATATACATATGCCAAAACCTCAGCAACCATCTGATAAAGTTCCGGCGGAATTTCCGCTCCCAGATCTACATTGTGATACATCATTCTCGCCAGCGGCTTGTTTTCAACAATCTCAATCTCATTCGCTGCAGCGACCTCTCGTATTTTGGCTGCCAAAAAATCGGCTCCCTTCGCCACAACAGTCGGTGCTTCATGATGCTTCTTATCATAGCGGATCGCCACTGCCAAATGTGTAGGGTTGGTGATGACTACATCCGCCTTAGGCAATTCCTGCATCATTCTCTGTCTCGCTGCCTGCTGCATACGAGCTCTCTGCTGGCTTTTTACCTTAGGATCTCCCTCGGACTGCTTGTACTCATCTTTCACTTCCTGCTTAGACATTTTCATATCCTGCTTAAATTTCCATTTCTGATACACAATATCCACTACTGCGATCACAACAAACAAGGCACTGATACGAACACCGATATTGACAACGACATCTCCTAACAAAGATAATGCCTGTAATAATGTGTAGTCGTACATATTCATGACCAATGACCACTTGTCCTGCAGATATTGATACACAACATAGATGATCGCAATGATCTTTGCAATGGACTTTAAAAGCTCCATTACCTTATCCTTTGAGAACAATCGTTTCATACCGTTGATCGGATTGATCTTATCAAACTTCGGTTTCAACGGGTCATAGGAAATCTTCCAACGAACCTGCACAAAGTTAGTAACGATTGCCACCAGAAATGCCACAGCAAGAAACGGTGCGCTGATCATAAGGATCAAACGAATCATCTCACCCAAAATAGAGCAAGCGATCTGCAAGGTAAACGCCTGATCCGTGCTTGCAGCAACCTTTCCGATAAATAGATCAAAGGTGTTATAAAACTGACGGCCAAGATAGCCAAACATCAGCTTTAACAAATAGAAAAAAGTAAGCAGTGACACTGCCGTCACAGCATCCATACTCTTTGCTACCTGACCTTTTTTTCTGGCATCCTCTAATTTCTTGGGTGTTGCCTCTTCGGTCTTCTCACCGCCTTCTCCCTCTTTGGCAAAAAGCTGTAAGTCGTAGGGAATCAGGCTGCTTCTATCACTCTGATATTGATCCGTTGGTTTTATCCTGTATAGAAACATATCCTTCCATCTCTCCCCTGTTTTGTACTGCAATCTTCTCATAAACCCACACTTTATTACTATACCTTATTTATAGCAAAATAGCAAATATCACGGCTTCATATTTTGAATGAAATATTTGGTCAGATTATGCATCTCGTCAAACATATAATCCGCCACATTTCCAAACAACTGTAAAGTCAAAAAGATCAAAAATAATCCTACGATGATCTTTAACTGCATACCGATTACGAACATGTTCATCTGTGGTGCGATCTTTGCCAAAATACCAAGTACGATATTGATCACCAAAATGCAGCAAAATACCGGCAGGATGATCCGAAAGCCAATAATAAAATAGTCTGCGATATAGGTCACCATGATCGCATATAAATTAGGGCTGAATTTTGCGCCTCCTATCGGGATCACTTTATACGAATCCACCAAAGCATCGATCACAAAATAATGCATATCCGATACGAGGAACAATAACATAAAGACATACATATAAAAATTAGAGGTAACCGTCGAAGAGATACTCGTGGTCGGATCCATCTCCTGAACCATCGAAAATCCGATCTCCATATCGATCATATTACCGGAAAAGCTCAGGATATACAGACATAATCTTCCGCCAAATCCGATCAGCACCCCGGTGATCGCTTCTTTTAATACCATTGCGGCATAATCCCATTCTGTTTGATAAGAAACAGAAGTATAATCGATCGTCCCCATGATGGTAAATGTGAAAATTGCCGCGATCATGACTTTCAGTTTTCTAGGAATATCGGTAGAACCAAAAAAAGGAGCGACGACTACGACACCCGTCACCCGAATAAATACCAATAATATATATTCTAAATATTGAATGGTAAAACTCAAAGCTCGTCTCTCCTTACTTTTAGTATCCTACATGGCGTCTCCATTTCGCCGTCATACTCTTCTTATGATCCTCTTGTTCTGTCACCTGATATATTGCGGAATATTCTGCATGAGCGACTCAAACAGTTCCACAACATTGTTCATGATCCAGCCGCCAGCCAGTACCAAAACTAACATAATGGCAAGAAATTTTGGCACAAAGGTGATCGTCTGCTCCTGGATCGAAGTTACCGTCTGAAAGATACTAATGATCAGACCGACGATCAGTGAAATGATCAATAATGGTGCAGAAGATTCTACCGCTGCCCATATCGTCTCACGAGATATATCCAACACTATGCTCTCATTCATATTGTTTCCTCCTTCTTACTGCCGCACGGTCATTCTACTGGAACGACTGCACCAACTGCCCGATCAGCAAGTTCCATCCGTCCGCCAATACAAACAACAAGATTTTGAACGGTAAGGAAATGGTAGTCGGCGGCAACATCATCATACCCATCGACATCAAGGTCGACGCAACGACCATATCGATAACGATAAATGGCAGGTACAAAATAAAACCAATAATAAACGCGGTTCGCAATTCACTGATAATAAACGCTGGGATCACCGTGATCAGCGACAGGTCTTCGTAGCTTTCTATGCTATCCGATGAAACATCGTTAATCGTCATAAAAAGTTTCAGATCCTTTTCTCGCGTCTGTTTTAACATAAACGTTTTTAACGGTGCCGACCCTTTTTCGATCGCCGTCTTTTGTGTAATCTTTCCGGCAACGAAAGGCTGGACCGCATCCGTATTCACTTGAGTGATCACAGGCGACATTACCGCAAAAGTGATAAACAACGCCAATCCGACTAACACCTGGTTCGGCGGTGTTGTCTGCGTTCCCAGTGCGGTACGCAGGAAATGAAACACCACAATAATTCGTGTAAAGGATGTCACCATGATCAAAATAGAAGGAGCCAGGCTTAAGATCGTCAGTAAGATCAAGATCTGCAAAGTTGACTCCAGTTTGACACTTCCTGCATTGGAAGTAATATTCAGATCCAAAGTGTTGTCATCAGAATCCGGCACACTGGAAATCTGGTTGCCTGTCGTACTATCTACCCCTT
>JALEPA010000235.1 GCA_022766515.1 Lachnospiraceae bacterium
GCTGTATGATCGATGCATCTTCTGCGACTTCATACGCCACCAAATGTACTTCATATGACAACTCCGCCTTGGCTCCTCTGCTTTTTGCCGCCTGTTCAAACACTTCGCCTACCTGCGCGACAAGCTGCAAGGCTCTTTCATGAGAAAAACTCCGGATTTCTCCGGTACATTCACAAAGTTCCGGCACAATGTTTGTTCCGACGCCACCTTGGATCGTACCTACATTCAAGGTCACTCCCTCTTCCAAGCGTCCCATCTGAAGCTTTGTCACCGCCTCTGCCGCCGCTGCGATCGCATGGATCCCCGTCTCCGGTGAAAATCCGGCATGTGACGCCTTTCCCTGTACCTTTACCCGAAAAGAGATAATAGATGGTGCTTTTCTGGCAGCCACTCCCACATCTCCGGACAAATCCAAAACATAGGCGGTCTTTGCCCTGACCTGTGAAAAATCAAATTGATCCGTTCCCTTGATATAGCGTTCTTCGCCAATCGGAAATAACACTTCTATATCGCGGTGCGGTATTTGATGTTCCTGCAAATATTCAATGCCATGCAAGATCTCAACGATCCCTGCAATATCATCCGATCCCAGCACTGTTGTTCCATCGGAATGGATCGTTCCATCCGGTTCAAAAATGGCTGTTTTTCCGATTCCCGGATCTACGACATCCATATGTGCCGACAATAAGATCGGTGCTCCGGGAAGCGTTCCCTTGTAGGTACCAAACACATTTCCCGCATTACCGCCATAATGCTTTCCGGCATCATCCTCACCGCATGTAAAACCCATTTGCTGCAATCTGGCAAGCAGCCAATCTGCTGTTCCTCGTTCCTGAAAGCTGACAGAATCCAGAGCTACCAGCTGCTTAAAATCTTCTTTCCAATCTGACATCCGGCATCGTCCTTTCTCTTCTGGCTAATTATAGGCTTATTCTATATTTTCCTAGTTATTATATATGAATTACAAAACAAAGAGTCGCTTGCGACTCTTTAGCGCTTGAGCGGTGCTGTTTACAGCTAACTTCTTCTCCGCGAGATGCGCATCTTCGCGGAGCGTTTTTAACTTTATAGGAAACGAGAAGTTTCCTATAAAGTTAAAAGACCAAGCCCTTTCTATAAACTCCAAAAGGGCTTCGCTTACTTTCACTTAAATCGTATATTCCGGCTGTGTCATCAAGTTCATCTTAGAGAAAAACTCTTTTGTTCTTGGATGTGTCGGATTGTCGAATACCTGCTTCGCTGTTCCATCCTCCACGATGTGTCCCTTATCCAAGAAGATCACTCGGTTTGCCACATGTCGTACAAAATTCATCTCATGGGATACTAACAACATCGTATATCCCTCTGCCGCTACCTTGCGGATCGTTTCCAATACCTCTCCGACCAGCTCTGGATCAAGAGCAGATGTTGGCTCATCCAATAAAAGCAGCTTTGGTTTCATTGCCAATGCACGCGCGATTGCTACACGCTGCTGCTGTCCACCGGACAAATGCTTTGGATAATGATTTGCCCATGCCGCCATACCTACCCGGTCAAGTTCCTGCAGTGCGATCTCTCTTGCCTCTGCCTTTGATTTCTTTTGTACAACGATCAAACCTTCCATTACATTTTGTAAGGCGGTCTTCTTCTCAAACAGATTAAAACGCTGGAATACCATTCCGGTATTTTTGCGGAGTTCTACGATCTGCTTGCGATTTTTCTTCGCCAGATTGATCTTCTCACCATCGAGTATCACTTCGCCATGCTCCGGCACTTCCAACTGATTGATGCAGCGCAGCAATGTGGATTTACCTGTTCCGGATGGACCGATGATACCTACGACATCTCCCTGCTTTATATCCAAACTAATGTCATCCAGTACGACATTGTCATGAAATTTCTTTGATAAGTGATTGACCTGAATCATGTGACTTCCTCCATTTCTTCTGTCTATTTTTCCGTTTCCACCATCTTGACCTGATCCGGGATCTGCAGTTTCTTCTCGATCACTTTGATCAACTGCTCAACGATCAGGGTGATCACCCAGTAGATCAGCGCCAAGGATACATATACTTCAAAATAACGGTAGGAGCGTCCACCGATAATTTTACCCTGTGCCGTCATTTCCACGATCGCACAGGTAAATGCCAAGGAAGTTCCTTTGATCAAACCAATAAATGAGTTGCCTAAGCCCGGTAAAGCTACCGTCATAGTCTCCGGCAAAATGATACGGCGCAATGCCTGAAAATAAGTCATTCCCAAAGCATTCGCTGCCTCGATCTGTCCCACTCCGACAGAAGCAAGTGCTCCACGAAAGATTTCTGCAATATAAGCAGATTCATTGATCGACAATGCGATGATGGCATAAACCATACCGGAAGTATCGGATGCCTGATATTCCAATCCCTGCTGCATGTAAATGTACTTTGTGATCATTGGAATACCAAAATATGCGATATACAACTGTACAATGATCGGTGTACCACGAATGATCGATATGTATAAATTGATCACCTGGCTCAACACCGGGATTTTTTTCATCTTTACTACCGCAAGGAGCAATCCCAAGACTACTGCTACGATCATAGAAATGATCGCCAGTTCTAATGTTACCGGAAGGTATTGAATAATCTCCGGTATCTGCTTCCATACTGCCTGAAAATCAAATAATTTTGCCATTCTTCATCCTCATTTCCGCACAGGTCATCCCGCGCCTAACCAATCTTATGTGCTTTGCCGCTCCAGAGCGTCTAGTCCAGTGTCTTCGTTGTCATAACGCAGCGAAATTCTCCCGAACCGGATACTTGTGTGTAGTCTGCCACATAGCCAAGTTTTTCATAAAAGCCAAGTGCCGCTTCTCGCGAATTGATCGCGATCGTCTTCACACCTTTTTCCTTGAGCCACTGTTCTGCTGCTACAATGCCTGCCGCTCCAAAATGTTTTCCACGGTAAGATTCCAGCGTAGCAACTCGTTCGACATGTCCCACGCCCTCTTCCACAGAAACGCGGCAGGTGGAGACGGGCTTACCGTCATCCAGCACTAAAATGTACTCCTGCTCTGCCGTGTCATCCTCAAATTCCATTTCCAAGGGAACACCAAATCCAAAACACATCGCCTGCGTTCGTACAAAGTATACGCCCGCTTTCAGCCATTCTTTATCTTTCGTCACTCGAACTGCTTCCATAAATTCCTCATTTCCGATCGTCCACATCCTCATTTGCAAAGGATGTTATCGTTCGTTTGTGTTCTCTGTCTTAAGACTCAAGCAAAAATTTATTTGCAGGATCTTTGCTCAAGCTTTCTCTGCCGGTCGGTGTCTTCCAGATCGCATCAAAATCCGTCTGTGGGATCACGATGTCGTAATAGGTAGACTCCCAATAATCATCCGGCACCTTAGTAAGATCTTTGGATGCTGCAAAATCCTTAAAATAAGTATTGTGATAAAATGCAGGGATCTGATAAAGATCTCTTGCATATCCCCAAAGGTTTTTATAATCGACCAATCTCTTTTTGCATGGTCCGATATTTCTGGAATATGCAACATCATATCTTGCTAATGTGACATACAGGCGAATATCACTGTCGGTCACATAATCACCAAACAGGAAACGATTGTGTTCCAATCGCTCTTCCATCGCATCCAGTCCTGCAAAGAATGTCTCATACGCATCGCTGAATGCCTGCAGTGACTGTGCAAACTGTGCACGGTATACCGCATTATTTACATTTTCAAACAACCACCAGTTAAGTTTATCGATCTCCTCACGAAGTTCTTCCGGATACAGATCCGGTGCATCCTGCTTGTGATATTTGCGGAAATCCACCTCAAGATAATTGGTCAGTTTGTGATAATCATTGTTGACAACCTTTCCGGTCGTATAATCTACAAATGCCGGAACCGTTGCTCTTCCTTCATAAGAAGGATCTGCATTGTAGTACAATTCACTCAAAAACTGTGCTCCGGTCTCCGGATTGATATGGTCCGGTGAATTGACAAATTCCCATCCCAGTGGTTTCTCATAAGGATCATCATCCCATCCTACGATCTCCACCTTGATCGCATCCTGCAATCCTAACAGCTCTCTTGTAATGGATGCACGGTTGGACCAGTGGCAGCCCTTTGCCCAAAATAAAATATAACGGTCTTTATCTACCGGATTTTCTCCCGGTCCAAATCCCTTCGTAAAATGATTAGGCTGACGATGGAAGTTACCATATTGATCCACCTCACTAACAGTCTCTATCGGACGCACACGAATCTGGCGTCCATTCACGGTAATATATTCTGCCATACTTTTCCTCCATTCTACACACGATATCTGCGCGATTCACTCTCTATTTTTCTGCAAGAAACTTATTGCCCGGATCACTGCTGAGCACGGCTCTGTTGTGTGGTGCTCCCCAGTATGCATCAAAGTCGATCTCATCCAAAAATCTTGCATTAAAAGTCTCCATCAATTCGCCATCCTTTTTGCTTGGATTGGCAAAATCTTTGAAATATGTATTGTTGCGGAATGCCGGGATCTGATAAAGATCTCTTGCATATGCCCACAAGTTTTTATATTCAAATAATGGTTTCTTAACATGTCCAAGCTGATGTGTGTAACGGATGTCCAATCTGGCAAGTGTTACATACAAACGCACATCACTGTCGGTCACATAATCGCCAAACAAATACCGTTTGTCTTCCAAGCGTTCCTCCAAGATATCCATCGCTGCATAAAAGCTGTTGTATGCATCCCAGTACGCTTCCTTAGAACGAGCAAAAGCGGTCTTGTAAACTCCGTTGTTAATGTTATGGAACAGCCACTCATTCATCTTGTCGATCTCACCGCGAAGTTCTTCCGGATACAGGTCCGGTGCTCCCGGTTTGTGCAGTTCCTTAAACTCTACCTCAAAGTAATTGGTCAAGCGATGGTAATCGTTGTTGACAACTTTACCGGTCTGCACATCGATCAGTGCAGGCACTGTTGTTCGTCCGGTATAATCATCATCTGCCGCATAGTAAGCTTCACTTAAGAACTGGATTCCAAGTACCTGATCAACATTGTCCTTGTCATATACAAATTCCCATCCCAGATTTTTCTCATGCGGTGCATGGCTCACCATATTGACGCTGATCGCATCTTCGAGTCCTAACAACTCTCTAACGATCGATGCACGGTTGGACCAGTGGCAAAGCTTTGCCCATACCAAATGGTATCTTCCTGCCTCTACCGGATTCTTTCCCGGTCCAAAACCTGTGGTAAAATGATTGGGCTGACGGTGAAAATAACCGTTCTCGTCCACTTCACTGACCGTCTCCACCGGACGAACCCTTATCTTTCTTCCATTCACAATTTCATAATCAAAATCTGCCATATGCTTAACCATTCCTTTCTGTACCCGGACAGTTGCTACAGCTCCTGTCCTTTGCCATATTCCTCATCGGCTGTACTTTCCTTTATTTCCCTCAAACCTCTCTGTCACTTTTTAAGATCATGACACCTTAATCTTATTAGTTAATTGTTTTCTCATACTTGGAATCGTCCGGAACCTGATCTGCTCCAAAATACTTGTCGCACAATTTTGCTAATGTTCCGTCTTCCTTGACTTCTTTCAGAGCCTTGTTGATATCCTCGCGAAGTGCTTTACCCTGATCGTTCTTTGCAAACAGGAAGTATGCATCCAATGCCGTAGAGATCTTTGCTGTCTCTTCAGCAGTCAATTCTGTCTTCTGAAGATTGTCAAACTTGAACTCATCTAAATATGCCTTATAAATTGGCAGGTCGTCGATACGGAAATCTGCCGTTCCATCTTCGATATGCTCAAACCATACGGACATATCTGATTCTGAATAAATGATCTCGATCTGATTATCCGGGTTTTCCTTGTTCCACTGCTCGATCGCATTTGTTACATTACCACCGGCATTCGACTCGATCTTATAACCACGATCAGCTGCGTCTTTCAAAGATGTCAAAGGCTTGTCACCCTTTCTCTGTACAAACACATAAGTGATCTCATCATAAGGATAAGAGAAATAGTAGCTCTCTGCTCTCTCTTCTCGATAACTGAAGTTGTTGACTGCGATGTCATAATTTCCTGCTGTCAATCCGGTAAAGATCGCATCAAACTCTGCTGTCTGCAGATCCAGTTTGTACTGTGGTAATTTATCAAATACCGCTTTCAGTACATCAATGTCATATCCGGAATACTGTCCATCATCACCAACCGTTACATATGGTGCAGGATTTCCTCCTGTTACTGCATGAATCGTTTTTACACCGTCTTTATTCTGTGCCTTGTTTCCACAACCAGTCACACCTACTACTAATGCTGCTACTAATGTCACTGCTGCAAATTTCTTCCAAAATGTCTTTTTCATTGTGTCTCTCCTTTTCTCTTTGATATATTTCCTATCGGGATAGTAGGATAATATCATAGACCCTTTCCGCTGTCAATAAAAAAACTATCGGTTGCTCGATAGTTTTTTTTAATATCATGTTATAGGTTTGTCCTATAATTCATTTTTATATAGAGTTATCAGCTATTTCATTAAGGATTTGTAACCTTTATGTAGTGGGTTCTGTCATAAGTAGAACAAAAGCGATTGCCTTGCCACAATTAGTTTTTTTGTGATTTCTAAGTTTTGTAGTCTCTGATGATTGATTTACATGCCCTTCGGAAAACTCGCAGTCCCGTAAGCAGAGATTGCCGATCTTTTGAAAGGCACTTTGCGCTCGTCGGTGCTTATGTCTTGTATTTTAAGACATTATGCACCGCTACGAAGCGCATCGTAGCGAAAGCGTGCCGACAAAAGAGAACAACACCTTGCTATACCGGGACATCTCAAACAATCTTTGGGTCTGTTAAGTATAAGAGACCTTACAAAATAAGAAATCGAAAAAATTGCAACTTACAACATTTACGAAGCATTTGTACAACACGATATGAATATTCAAAAGCTACAAAACCCACATTTATTCAAAGACTTTTTTGATGCTCTGGAAGTGTAAAAAGATCCCTTCTTTATCATATTGCTCCATCTGTTCTAATGTTGCGATCTGAAATCCGTTAGTCTCCCCTTCCTGCAAATGGATGTCATCCTCCGTGAAATCCATTGTATATTTGTAGACATCGACAAAATAGTTGTCGCCCTCTCCGGGATTTTCGCGGTGATAAGAGAATACAAATCCTCCCTCTGCCTTCGATACATCCAGCCCGGTCTCCTCCAAGATCTCGCGGTGTACTGCCTGCTCCGAAGTCTCTCCGGCGATCGCTGCACCACCGGACACTTCCCACCAGCCCGGTGCCCACGCCTTATCCATTGCGCGTTTCGTGATCAAATACTTTCCATCCGGGCGTTGGATCACACCCAACACAGAAAGATGATATTCTCCATCTTTCAAACACCAGTCATTTCTTTTCATCGTTCTGCCCGTTGGCTGTTTATTTGCATCATAAATATCCCAAAGTTCCATCTTGTGTTTTCCTCCAATGTTTCTCTTCTATGACAGGCTGTTTTATGGTTTTGCCTGCCTGTAGTTCTATTTTTATGTCATTCCGGACATCAATCTCTGCTGTTTCTTCGTCCAAAGATCAGCACCAGACGCAGCAACTGTAATAAAGTTGATACGGCTGCCGCAATATAAGTCATCGCTGCCGCCGTCAACACGCGTCTTGCGCCACGCATCTCATCCTGATACAACATTCCACTCTCTTCCAAAATGCGAAGTGCTCTTCCTGACGCATTAAATTCGACAGGAAGTGTCACGATCTGAAAGACAAATGTCAACGCAAACAACAGAATACCCAGATAAACGACATCTGTATAACCGATGATCACGCCCAACAAAATAAGCGGCCAGGATAATTTTGATCCAAGATTAACGACCGGCACGATCGCTGTTCGGATCTTGATCGGTACATAACCTCTGTGATGTTGGATCACATGACCACATTCATGTGCTGCCACACCGACTGCCGCAATCGACGAAACGCCATACACGCTGTCCGACAAACGGACCACATTACTCCTAGGATCATAATGATCCGTCAGATCACCCGATATATGCTCGATCCTCACTCCGGAAATCCCGGCATTGCGCAAGATCATCTCTGCCACCTGCGCTCCTGTGATTCCTCTTTTGCTACTATAACGGCTGTACTTTGCAAAAGTTCTATTAACATTGGCAGATGCGATCATACAGAGCAGTGCCCCTGCGATCACCAATACATAAGTAGGATCTAAATAATAATACATTCCCGGTATATACATAACCATCCTCTTTTCTTAAACTTTTTTGTTCACACGAAGTCCCTTCAGATCGACATCTAAGAATGTCTGATCCTGAATCAGGCTCTTAACATCGGTCTGAATACTATCAATATTCATGCCTGCAGAAGCAACATCCTGTTGTACCGCTGAAAATACACTGTCCTCCATATTTTCGCAATCAACCTCTTTCTTGGCTTCTTCCTCTTTCATCTCCTGGATCCGGATCTTTTCCTCCAGTGCCTCTTCCTTCTGGTCATCCATGCGCTTCTGCTGTTCTTCCTTATCTTTGTCCAGCTTTTGCACACCTTCCTGCTGCAGATCACCGATCGCATCACGCACGGCAGCATCTACGATCTGCTCTGCCTCTTTCTTGGCATCGTACATCGGATGTACCTTCAAAAGTGCTTTCTTGGTTGCCCAAATAGACGCCTCTTCCGCCTGTATGTTCTTCTGATTATCCTTCACATTTTGTCGCAGATCCGCCACAGCATCATCCACATTGACAATTTCCTGACTTTCCGCATCAACACCTTGATCTAACAGCTGCTGCTTCGTCTCCTGCAGATTTTTGATCTGTTCTCTATCCTGCTTCAACTGATCCGCATAGTTTGTCGCCTGCTTGCCATGTTCCGCCATCTCATCGTCATAGCTGCAGTCGTCTTCCAGTTGATCTAAAATCTTTTGCAACGCTTTGTTCTGCGCTTTTGCAAAGCGATCACTCACCTGCTCCTGTGTCCCAAAATCTCCCATATAAAGAGACGTCTTCTGCTCATCCGCAGATTTCGACTTTGTCTCCTTGCCGCCTGCTGTGTGAAAACGCAGTCCTGCCGCGTAAGTGTAATCTTCCTGTTTGGCACAGATCGAAATTCCTTTTTCCATTTGCCTCACTTCCTCTCATCCTATCTGCAAGCCTGTCTCGCAGAATTAACACCATCCATTGTCTTAATAAAAATATCGGCTATTTTTTATTTTATCAATATCTGACAATTTTCTCAACAGCTATAACAGTTTTTTGCGATGAAAGTAAAAGATCTCTCCGGCAACGATCACCAGACAGACAATCGCAACAAGCAAATATCCATAACGACTTCCCAGTTCTGGCATATGTTCAAAGTTCATGCCGTACCAGCCTGTGATCACCGTAAGCGGAAAAAAGATCGTGGTCACCAATGTTAAAATACGCATCGTCTTATCTTTTTGCTGCTCCATCTGTTGTCTTTTCCACTCCATGATCTGTATCATATAATCCCTCAGCATCGCAGTGCGGTGGTGCAGTCGCTCCACTTTCTTTCCAAATGTCTGTAAACACTGAATCTCCTTGTCATCAAAGAAATCATTGACATTGTCTGCCAGCGAATCGCTCATATCCATCATTTGCTGAAATTGAAAACTTTTGCTGAGCAAGATACGCCGATATCTTGTCAACAGATTCATCGGCTCGATATCTTCGCCTTCTCCCAGTGCTTCCTCCAGTCGAAAACAAGTCGTCTCCAGGCGTTGCAGCTGTTTTCCATCGTCTTTTAAAAGTTCGTCCAACATTCGCAGAAAAAAGCGTACCGGGGAAAGATCATCTTCCTGCCCTGCCAGTCGATTGATTTTTTGCTTCCAATGATCGCCGTCTGTCGGATCTCCTACTAGCACCAATTCCTCTTTATCCAAATAAAACACAATGCATATCTGCTGCCTGTCATGTCCCTTTGACGGATGCCAGATCACCTCTCCAAGTACCATGTCTACCAACACTTCCGCCTTAGAAAAATGCATTCGTTCTTTGCGCAGTAAATTTTCCATCTCATACCAAAAAGAGGACCCGCTCCAACGAATCCTCGCTTCTTTTACCGATATGACAGATACCTGCCCTTCTTTTAATGCTACGACCATACGATTTCTCCATGTTTTGCACGACATCAGCTTTTTTCGGATACCGATCAAGATGCCACCTAATCTTGTCCCTAGCATGCGCAAAAACGGGATTTTCTATACATTGCTTTTTCTGCAAATTTGCTTTCGATGGTCGCACAACTCTTCCCGGAATCGGCATAGCAAAACTTCTGTTAGTTCTGACCGTAGTATGCATTTTCTCCATGTTTACGGAAGAAATGTTTGTCGCGGATGCTGTGTGGTGCAGGCTGTACCTGTGGATTTAACAGCTCCGTATGAAGTGCCATTCGTGCCACTTCTTCCAGTACAACAGCATTGTGCACCGCTTCTGCAGCATCTTTCCCCCAAGTAAACGGACCATGATTCGTGCAGAGCACACCCGGTGTGTACATCGGGTTTAACCTTCTCGACTCGAAAGTCTCGATAATAACAAGCCCCGTATTCTTTTCATACTCGCCCTCGATCTCTTCCGGCGTCAGACTTCTGGCGCAAGGGATCGCACCATAAAAATAATCTGCATGAGTCGTTCCATACAAAGGAATATCTCTGCCTGCCTGTGCCCACGATGTTGCCTCCGGAGAATGTGTATGCACAATTCCACCCATCTCCGGGTATTTTTTGTACAATTCCAAATGCGTTGGTGTATCAGAAGAAGGACGATACTCTCCCTCCACAACATTGCCCTCAAGATCCACAACCACCATATCTTCCGGGCGCAATGCGTCATAATCCACGCCGCTTGGTTTGATCACGAAATAACCGCTCTCCCTGTCAATTCCACTGACATTACCCCAAGTGTAAGTGATCAATCCTCTCTTTGGCAATTCCATATTCGCTTCATATACCTGCTGTTTTAACTGCTCCAACATCTCTTATCATTCCTCCTAAAACTGCTCTGTCGTAGTCCTTTTGATTGCTAATTTCTTCTAGAACGGTCCTGTTACTGCCTTTTTCGATCGCCAGTCCCTTCTAGAACTGCTCTGTTGCTGCCTTTTCGATCGCCAATCCCTTTTTGTACTGTTCCAAAAAGGCGCGGAAACCTTCTACTGCTGCCGCATCCGGCTCCATCTTCGTCCCGGTATTTCCTGCAAACACCTTTTCCTGCAAATACGCTGACAGGCTCTCGCCTTCTGTTTTTCTGGTCATATATGCTGCCAGCAACGCAATTCCCCAGGCACCACCTTCGCCTGCTGTCTCCATCACCGACACCGGACTGTCCATTGCTGCTGCCATAACGCTCTGTCCGACACCCTTTGTCGTAAAGAAACCGCCATGACCATACATATTATCAATCTGTACCTGCTCTTCACGCAAAATATCCAGTCCGATCTTCAGCGTTGCCAAAGCACTGTACAAATGTGTCCGCATGAAGTTTTCCAAGGTAAATGCCGCATCCGGCTGACGCACGAAAAGTGGTCTTCCCTGATCAAAAGCGGTCACACCCTCACCGGAAAAATAATTGTACGAGAGTAAGCCGCCACAATCAGCTGCACCCCGGTCTGCCGCTTCAAATAACTTAGTAAATAACTCATTATCCGTAAGCTCCATGCCAAACAATTCTGCAAACTGTCGGAACAATCCGGCCCAGGCGTTGATGTCCGAGGTGCAGTTATTGCAATGCACCATCGCAACCGGCTCTCCGGATGGTGTTGTCACCATATCAATCTCCATATGAACCTGTTTCAGCGCCTTTTCCAACACGACCATAGCAAAAACAGAAGTACCCGCAGAAACATTTCCCGTGCGGACTGCCACACTATTTGTCGCTGTCATTCCCGTTCCTGCATCTCCCTCAGGAGGGCAAAGCGGAATTCCCGCCTGGAGATTACCGGAAGGATCTAACAATTTGGCTCCCTCCTGCGTAAGCTGTCCTGCGTTTTCTCCTGCTCGCAACACTTTCGGTAAAATATCTCGCAGTTTCCATCCATACTGCTTATCCGCTACCAAAGCCTCAAACTGTTCTAACATTGTAGCATCATAATCAACTGTCTCGCTGTCGATCGGGAACATTCCTGATGCGTCACCGACACCTAAAACCTTCTCTCCGGTCAACATCCAATGTACATAACCCGCCAGCGTTGTAATATAAGAAATATTTGCCACATGCTCTTCTTTATTTAAGATTGCCTGATACAAATGAGCAATGCTCCATCTCTGTGGGATATTAAAAGCAAACTGCTTCGTCAGATCTTCTGCAGCCTGCTCTGTCATGGTATTTCTCCATGTACGGAATGGCACCAGCAATGTATTCTCCGCATCAAAGGCAAGATAACCATGCATCATAGCTGAAAAACCGATACTTGCGAATTTTTTCAACACAATGCTATACTTGTTCTGTACATCTTCCTGCAGATTTTTATAACACTGCTGTAGTCCGTTCCAGATATCATCCTGACGATATGTCCACACTCCGTCTTCCAATCGGTTTTCCCAGCCAAAACTTCCGGACGCTACCGGCTCATGATGTTCCCCGATCAAAACTGCCTTGATCCTGGTCGATCCAAACTCAATTCCTAAAATTCCTTTTCCCTGCTCCAGCCAATCTTTTACTTCCACTTTTACCTCTTTTCTGATCCGTGTGGTGCAACCATAGGATCACCTGACATTTGTTTACTTATACTGCATCACGATCACGGTATCTGCCTTGTACAAGCTCTTCTTTGGTACCTTGATCGTCACTTTATTTTTCTTAACGGTATATTTTAATTTCTTGCCATTCTGCAATAAATATACTTTTTTAAGCTTCTTGTTTTTGTATTTCTGTGCTACGACTTTTCGGTCTTTTGGCCACTTCAATACATGGGCATATACCTTTTTCCCCTTTTTGGTATATCTACCCCAAGTCGGTTTCTTCTTGAACGGTGTACCGGATGTCTTGTAAATACTCTCGCTGTATTTCTTCATCCATTTTCCAATGCCGGACAACACCTTTTTACTGCCCGCTGTCATGGCTCCGGTTCCCTCCGGTCCAATGTTCAACAGGTAATTACCACTCTTGGATGCCACTTCCACCAGATCATGGATCATGTAACTTGCAGGATAATAAGATTTTTCATACTCTGCCTTATAGCCCCATGCATCGTTCATCGTCTGGCAAGTCTCCCAAGGTCTGGATGGTGCCTTTGCCGGAATACTCTGCTCCGGACATTCAAAATCACCCAGTCCAAATCCGCGACATACGCGCTCATTGACTAAAATATTCTTTTTGAGTGATTTCACATATTTGTACAAATCCTGTCCGTCCTTCTTCGTCCACCATTTGGATAAAGTCGGATTGTTCTTTCGATTCGTCCAGTCTCCATCAAACCATAAAATAGCAGGATCATAAGTATCTACCAATTCCTTCAACTGCGCCTTCATGTCACGAATGTAATTGGTACGCGCACTCCAAGACTTCATCTTTGTGAAATCTCCCTCGATCGTCTGAGAAGGATGATTCCAGTCGATGATCGAATAGTACAGACCAAACTTGATTCCTGCTTTATCACACGCATTTTTCAGTTCCATGATAATGTCACGGTTGGTGCTGCCAAACGGTGTGTATTTTTGCAAACTATATGTCTTCTTTCCCGTGTAATCCGTAAAGCTT
>JALEPA010000236.1 GCA_022766515.1 Lachnospiraceae bacterium
AAATGCACAATGAGGAACAATGGATCGGAAATCTCTTAGATGGAGTGGAAGAAGAAAAGTTATTGGAGATGAGTGCCATACATCGCGACATTCCCATGCCTGTGCCTAATCAGGAAAAGCTGGCTCGCTCTGTCATTGACAAAGCAAAAGTGTTAGATGAGGAAGAGACAGAGCGCCGTAGACAGTTTACAAGGGCCTATCGCCGTAAACAGTTGGTACATACCGCTATTGCCCTGGGTATCGTATGCTGCGTGCTGGTAGGGTTGTATCTTGCCGGGGTATTTGATCATGTGACACTGCCGAAGTACCGATACCGGACGGAGGCGGCTGTCGTACAAAACGGGGATCCGATCGAGGCGTCCGCTGCACTGGATGGAGATGCCTTGAGTAAAAGTGATGGATTTACAGACGCAGGGCTTTGGGAGAATACAAAGAATACTGCAAAACAGCAGTTGGATAAAGATCAATTAGAGAATACGGCATACGAAGCAGCGGCACAGTATTGTGTCAGCGACAACAGGAAATATGCGGTAGATGAGTGCAAGGTACTTAGATGCTTTACCTATCAGGATAAAACAATCTGTGAGGTGGTATTTACTTTCTTGAAGACAAAGGAGACGGGGGATGTCACAGGGCAATTAGTACCATTGACGGATGAAGGATCATTGCAGGGACGAAGTGCATTGGAAAAGCAAATGAGTAAGGATCTTGAGGAGGTCATTCCAAGTAAAGAATTGACCGCAAAACAGGGAAGCGCGGTTGTGTTATTAACCATTGAATAAATTTATTTTTTACACCGTATTTGTCTTATTGTAAGTTGTGAAGTGGTGTGTTATACTGGAATCTGAATAAAAGTGAACATGTAGAAATCTGCCGATTGATGTTTTCATTGATCGGCAGAATGTATGATGGCAACAGAATGAACCAGAAGACAGGTGGAAAATGATTAGAAAAGAAACCGATGTGGTGATCGTGGGAACAGGAGCAGCAGGGCTATATCATGCATTGCATCTGCCACAGGATCTGCAGATATGTATGATTACGAAAGATGAAGTAGACCAGAGCGATTCTTTTTTGGCGCAGGGCGGAATGTGTATGCTTCGCGATGAAGAAGATTATGATGGCTACTTTGAAGATACGATGCGGGCAGGACATTATGAAAATGATGAGAAGTCTGTGGAAATAATGATCCGCTCCTCTAGACAGGTGGCAAAGGAATTGCTCGCCTACGGAGTGGATTTTGAAAAAGATGCAGCGGGGCTGTTGTTTACCAGAGAAGGCGGACATGGCAGACCGCGTATTTTGTTTCATAAAGATATTACGGGTAAGGAGATTACCAGTACACTGTTGGAGCGGGCGAGAGAACGATCTAATATTACGATCCTGGAACATACGATGATGATCGACATTATTGAAAATTCTACAGGATGTGCGGGTATCATTGCACAGATGCAGGATGGCACACTGGCAGAGATTCGTGCGAAATTTACCGTGCTTGCCAGTGGCGGTCTTGGCGGATTGTACCAACATTCTACAAATTTCCGGCATATTACGGGTGATGCCCTCGCTATTGCGTTATGTCATGGAATCGAGATGGAACATATTGACTATATTCAGATCCACCCGACAACTTTATATTCCGAGAAACCGGGACGACGCTTTTTGATCTCCGAATCTGTACGAGGCGAAGGTGCGATCTTGTTGGATAAAAACAAACGGCGATTTTGTAATGAGTTGCAGCCGCGAGATGTGGTAACTGCCGCTATTCATAAGCAGATGAAAAAAGACGGAACACCGTTTGTATGGCTGTCTATGGAGAAGATTCCGGAGCAGGAGATCCGCAGCCATTTTCCAAATATCATGAAGCAGTGTTTGGAAGAGGGATACGATCCGACCAAAGAATGTATTCCGGTTGTACCCGCACAACATTATTTTATGGGCGGAATTCGTGTGGATCATGAGAGCAGGACGAGTATGGATCGCTTGTATGCCGTAGGAGAGACTTCCTGCAATGGTGTACATGGTAAGAATCGTCTCGCCAGCAATTCGCTGTTGGAATCTATGGTATTTGCGGAGCGTGCAGCAAGCCAGATCAAGGAGATCCTTCCAAGTGTAGATTGGCAGGATATTTTAGAGGGTGGCACGGTTGAAGAAGACCGCTATCGTGACATAGAAGCATTGCAGCAGAAATACAAAGACATTGTGCTTCAGGAGATTGAGGCAGAGAAGAAAAGACATGAAGGATAAAAGAATTTAGTTTGAAACGGAGGATACTAATGAAAGACCCAATTACTTATCGTGTAAATGCGGATCGTTTGATCCGTATGGCATTAGAGGAAGACATTACCAGTGAAGATTTATCTACCAACTGCGTGATGCCGGAGTACCAGAAAGGAGAGGTGCAGCTCATTTGTAAGCAGGACGGTGTGATCGCCGGATTAGGTGTATTTCAGCGTGTGTTTGAGCTGTTGGATGATACGGTAGAGTTTACCATGCATGTGCAGGATGGTGACGAGGTGACAAATGGTCAGTTGATGGCAGTTGTGACCGGCGATATTCGTGCATTGCTTTCCGGTGAGAGAACGGCATTGAATTATTTACAACGCATGAGCGGTATTGCTACTTATACGCGTTCGATTGCAAAGATGTTAGAGGGAAGTGGAACGACTTTGCTGGATACGCGTAAGACCACTCCGAATATGCGTATTTTTGAAAAGTATGCGGTCAAAGTCGGCGGTGGCAGCAATCACCGTTTCAATCTTTCAGATGGTGTTATGCTCAAAGATAATCACATCGGGGCAGCAGGAAGTATTACAAAGGCTGTGCAGATGGCAAAATCATATGCGTCTTTTGTGCATAAGATCGAGGTTGAAGTGGAAAATCTGGACATGGTGAAAGAGGCAGTGGAAGCCGGAGCAGATATTATCATGTTAGACAACATGTCACCGGAACAGATGAAAGAAGCGATCCGTATCATTGACGGAAGAGCGTTGACTGAGTGTTCCGGAAATGTGACGAAAGAAAACATTCAGAATATGATCGATGTTGGAGTTGATTATGTTTCCAGTGGAGCATTGACACATTCCGCTCCGATCATGGATATTTCATTGAAAAATTTACATGCGGTATAAAGGAGAGTTACAGATGAAAGCGATTGGCTTTGATAACGATAAATACCTGTCCATGCAGTCTGCACACATTCGAGAGCGTATTTCTCAGTTTGGTGACAAATTATACTTGGAGTTTGGCGGAAAATTGTTTGATGATTATCACGCATCCCGTGTCCTTCCTGGGTTTGCACCGGACAGCAAATTGCAAATGTTACTGCAGCTTGCAGATCAGGCAGAAATGATCATATCGATCAATGCGGCAGATATTGAGAGAAACAAGATCCGACACGATCTTGGCATCACCTACGATCAGGATGTCATCCGTTTGATCGATGTATACAAGAAGAAAGGGTTATATGTCAGCAGTGTAGTCATTACCCGATATGCCGGACAGACGGCAGCAGATCTTTTTCAGAAGAAATTAGAGGACATGGGGATTCATGTGTACCATCACTATTCCATTGAAGGCTATCCAAACAACCTTGAGAGGATCGTCAGCGATGAGGGATATGGCAAGAACGATTATATCAAGACGACCCGTCCGCTTGTGATCGTGACGGCACCGGGACCGGGC
>JALEPA010000279.1 GCA_022766515.1 Lachnospiraceae bacterium
ACCGGTACAGCAGGCAGCTCCGGCGGCACCACAAGCTGCACCAGCGCCACAGGCTACACCAGTACAGCAGGCTGAACCAGCGCCACAGGCAGCACCGGTACAGCAGGCAGCGCCAGCACCACAAGCTGCTCCAGCGCAGCAGACAGCGGCAACTGTTGATGCAGCGGCTCAGAATAGTGCAACTTTGAAAGCAAATTTGGAACAGCAGATCATGGAAGACTTGAAGAAAAACAATTATTCCGATGCATCTGTTGTGCGTGCAAATCGTAAGTACCGTGAAATGGTAAAGAAGGGTATCATGACACAAGAGGAGTGTAATGCGAAGATGCATGAGCTTCTTCCTATGGAGGAGGCAGAGGATCCATTGGGTCTTGAAGCAGAGGATGCTATGGAATAATCTTTCCATAGAAGTTTTCAATTATATTGTGTCGCTTTAAATGGGGACACAATGGAAAGTAGGATGATGATGAACATTGGAATTGATGTTACAAAAATTGTTAAATATGTCTGTACGGCAGGTGTTGCTATCGTAGCAGTGATCTTTTGTTCAAAACTTGGGATTGCAGCAATCGAGAAAACAAAAGATACCGATCGTACATCCCAGAAATAAAATAGGAGGTGCGGACGGTTTCCGAACCATCTGCACAGATATTTTTTATGAGTAAACAATTATTTATCGCTGAGAAACCAAGTGTTGCCAAGGAATTTGCTAAGACGCTTGGTTTCTCAGGCAATGCAGGTCAGGGTTATATGGAGTCCAAGGATTATGTTGTGACTTGGTGTGTCGGACATTTGGTCACAATGAGTTATCCGGATGTCTATGATGAGGCACTAAAAAAATGGACGCTTCAGACCCTGCCTTTTTTGCCGGAAAATTTCTTATATGAATGTATCCCATCTGTAAAAAAACAATTCGATATTGTTGCCGGATTATTAAACCGTCCTGATGTGACGACCATCTATGTATGCACGGATTCCGGACGAGAAGGGGAATACATTTACCGACTGGTAGATCAGATGGCAAAAGTGCCGGATACGAAAGATAAACGCCGGGTATGGATCGATTCACAGACCGAGGAGGAGATCAAACGCGGGATTCGAGAGGCAAAGCCATTATCTGCCTATGACAATCTATCTGCATCTGCCTATTTGAGGGCAAAAGAAGATTATTTGATGGGAATTAATTTTTCCAGGGTGTTATCCTTGAAATACGGAAGAACAGTTATGGATTATCTGCAAACCGGAAAATGGTCTGCTATTTCTGTTGGTCGTGTTATGACTTGTGTCCTGGGAATGGTAGTCCGCAGAGAGCGTGAGATCCGTAATTTCGTGAAGACACCTTTCTACCGCGTGATCGCATCTTTTGACTATTGTGGCCAACAATTTGACGGTGAATGGAAGGTCACGGAGCAGAGTGCTTACTGGCAATCGCCCAAACTTTATAAAGACAATGGTTTTTTGAAGCGAGAAGACGCAGAAAAGCTGTGTACAGAGCTTACCTATGAACCTATGCGGGGTTTGGTAGAAAAAGTGGAGCGCAAAAAGGAAAAGAAAAATCCACCTTTGCTATTTAATCTGGCAGAGTTACAAAATACCTGCTCTAAATTATTTAAGATCAGTCCGGATGAGACTTTGAAGATCGTGCAGGAGTTGTACGAAAAGAAGTTAGTGACTTATCCGCGTACGGACGCCAGAGTGCTGTCAAGTGCTGTTGCGAAAGAGATTCATAAAAATATTGGTGGACTGCGTAATTATCCGTTGGTTAGAGATTGTGCAGAACAGATTTTAGAAGCGGGTAGTTATCGTGGGATCGCCAAAACAAGGTATGTGAATGATAAACAGATCACAGATCACTATGCTATCATTCCTACCGGGCAGGGATTTGGAGCATTAAAGAGCGTCAGCCTGACCGGACAACGGGTGTATGAGGTGATCGTGCGTCGTTTCCTTTGTATTTTTTTACCGCCTGCAGAGTATTTAAAACTCAATCTGTTGATTACCAGAGTGGCACAGAAAGAAGGGCAGGAAGAGACAGTTTCTGCACAAAAAGAATCCTTTTTTGCTAATTTTAAGATTTTGG
>JALEPA010000005.1 GCA_022766515.1 Lachnospiraceae bacterium
TCATACTTGATATGCATAAGGTTGCATTTTTTGCTTTTATATTATATCCGCCCCCCTCCTCCGCCATATTGACAGACCCCATCTATTAGTGTACTCTGTTTCTAACAAACAGCTACGGATGTATATCATATAAGTCAAACAAGCAAAAAACTTAAATGAAGAGTTTTACATAAAAAAGAAATAGGGTATATTATTATGATTATTAGAACCAATAAGCAGAAGCAAATCACCAACAGTTCCTTCCCAATAAGAGACAGGCGTTGTTTCATTTCACGCAACCTGAAGCAGCTTTGTTCTTTTGGGTTACTCATTCTTGCAGTCATGACATTTTCTGCCTGCTCCTCAAAAGCAACAAAAAATGCAGATAGCACAAAAGAAACAACACAAAAAAATGCACAGGAGACACCCGCACCCACTCCAACCGGCACACCTTCCGTATTTGCCTCTATGGCTGATCGCGTCGACCCATTAACCATCACAGGAAAGTGCGGTGAAAATGCTGAGTGGAGCTATAACACGCAAAGCCAGAAATTAATTATCAGCGGTATCGGGGTTGTCGATCAGATCATCCCACTATCAGGACAATATATAACAGATTCTCAGGCGAAAGCAAAATACCGTGTCAAAGAGATCAAGATCGAAGAGGGCATTACCGCACTGGATGGTGGTGCAATATTTCTCCACACTTGTAAAGCAAAAGGCATGAAAGAGATCAAAATTTCCTTACCTGATTCCTTAGAAAAGATCGGAGCAGATACCTTTGATCCCGGTCAATTCTCATGCATGTATTTTCGCCATATTCATCTGCCTAAGAATGTTCGCTATATAAAAGGCGGTGCATTTTGGGGGCTGGGTGACGAAGCATCACCAAATGCTTATTCCTATCAAGAAGATGTGAAAGAACTTTCCAAGCGTCACAAAAAAAAGCTAAAAATAACGGTTGATCCTGACAACCCATATTACACTGTGGAAAACAATGTGCTATTTACCAAAGATAAAAAAACACTTGTATACTATCCATCAGAAAAATTGGATCAAGTGTATCAGATTCCAAAGTCTGTCACTAAAATTGAAACACTGGCTTTTGCAAGAAATTCTTTTGTAAGTACGATTGTTTTACCAACAAACTTGAAAGAAATTGGTGCCGGTGCATTTTTTAGAGATCACCGACTCTCTAAAATCAATCTCCATGAGGCCTATAAACTTAAAAGATTAGCCGATTTTAACGGAACAACACACAACTTGCATACTAGAGGAGCTGGTGAACCAGATGGAGTACGATACCCCAATACAGACGATACGGATGATTCCAGATACTACGATGCAGCTGAAAGCAACTCTAATATGTTGGGAACTTTTGGTGGAACCGATCTGCGAGAAATCCAATTTCCTGATAATTTGAAATACGCCGCTTTTAATACCTTTTCCGGGTGTATTAACTTAGAAAAGATCACACTGGGAAAATCATTTGCCGGAGGTATCAATCCGGTGGACCATCTCGACAAGAGGGGGTTTGCATTGCCACTGGAACAATCAATCAACAAATTTGATATCAGCATTCCCAGCGAAAACAAACACTTTAAAATCAAAAATAATGTATTATACAGTGGCGACGGAAAAACAGTATATGGTATTACGAAGTCTTATCCGGGTGCTACCCTTACCCTGGATAAGTCTGTCAAGATAATCACGAGAAACGCCTTTGCCAACACCAAATTAAAAAAGGTGACCATTCTAGGCGATCTTGAGTTAATCGGAAAAGCATCCTTTATATATTGCTTTGATCTTAAATCCTTTGAGGCAATGGGTAATATCAACACCATCGGGATCGATGCATTTTACCGTTGTGATGAATTACAAAAATTTGTTTGTCTTAAAAAAGTAAAAATAATTTGCGCACAAGCATTTTACAGTTGTTCTAAGTTACAAGGATTTCCTACCGCAGAAAATGCGGTCGAGACAATCGGCGAAGATGCGATTCCTGACGACGACTGATCTTCAATCGACATACACCGAAAATAATTGACACCAAAAAAGGGAAGCTGTCCCAATTCGAGACACTTCCCTTTTTCATGTCCACTCCTAATCCTATCTAAAGCAATCGCTCCGTATAACACCACCTATTCTTTTTTTCCTCGTATTCCCCTGTTCATCTTTCCCCCATCTTACTCAAAAATCATTGAATCACACTCATCAAATGCATCCTCTTCAACACTCTTAATTTCTTTGCAAGAAAATTTTTTCAAATTCGAATCGTCATAAA
>JALEPA010000010.1 GCA_022766515.1 Lachnospiraceae bacterium
CTATGGTTATGATCCGGTGTACCATAATTATCCACAGACGGGACAGTGTCTGCGCGCTAAGTGGGTCACAACCGATGATGGTGCGCTTGATCTGCAAGTGGTGCAGCAAAAAGATCTGGATGTGATCGATTACATCTTCAAACCAACTGCCAGCCCGACGGTCAAACCGACCTCAAAGCCGTCTGTCACGCAAAAGCCAAAGCAGACGGTCAATACTCCGAAAAAGACGAAATGGAAAGCACCAACCTTTTCCCTAAAGCGAAGAAAGACGCGCAGCGGGCAGCGATACATTTTATTGACGATGCGTAAATACCAGGGCACCAATGCTGAGGTGTGGGTCAAAATTGGGACAGGTCGTTATCGGAAAATTAAGCTGTCCCAAAATAAGGTCAAGAAGCTGCATGGTAAACTAAAGTTTCGATATAGCTTCAAGCGCAAAACCTTGTATTTCAAAGTGCGAACCTATCAAAAGAAAAACGGCAAGAAGATATATAGCGCAAAAAGTAAAGGAAAAAGGATTGTGGCAAAGTAATGGGAGATACGAAAGAAACAAGTAGAAAAGGCGGTACCCTCCCTAAGGGAACGCTGTTAAAACAACAATACCAGATAGAAAAAGTCCTTGGCAGAGGCGGATTTGGAATTACTTATCGGGCGACAGATATTAACTTGCAGGTGCAGGTCGCTGTCAAGGAATTTTTATCTGACAATGGTGTGCAGAGAGAACGCACCATGCGCGAAGCGCGCATTGCGGCATCATTGTATGATCTTGAAGCTATTGTAACGGTTCGAGACTATTTTATTGAAAACGATATCGCGTATATTGTCATGGAATATGTGCATGGCATCAGTGTCAAAGACTTTGTGATGCAGCATGGTCGCATGGATGGCAGGGAAGTATTGCGTGAAATGCAGCCGTTATTTGCCTCTTTGCAAAAGATTCACGAGCAAAAAATTCTGCATCGTGACATTAGCGTTGATAATCTTTTGATCACCAAAGAGGGAAAGTTGAAATTGATCGATTTTGGTGCGGCAAGCCATGTGCAGTCTGACAGCAGGGAAGAACATACCGTGTTGATCAAACGAGGTTTTGCGGCGATCGAACAGTATCGCGCGGAAGAACCGATTGGCACATGGACGGATGTGTATTCGCTGTGCGCCACGATGTATTTTATGATCACGGGTATGGTGCCACAGGATGCGATGGAACGCTGGATCGATGACAAATTGACAGATCTTGCGGATATTTATGGAACCGGATTGACAACCGGTCAGGCGCATGCCATTATGCGAGGCTTGGAAGTGACAAGCGAGAAACGCTTTCAAACGATGCCGGAGCTAAAAGAGGCATTGTATGGAGCTACAGGGGAAGCGGACAGAAAGCTGTGGGCGGACACCGAACAGGTACTGCCGTCCATGATGCGGGGCAGAGGGCATACGAAGACATTGCGTAGAGAGGCAAGAAAATTGCTGGCGGGATCCACCGGGAAGAAAAGAAAATTGGCTGCAGTTTTCATTGCATTGGTAATCGTGGCGGGAGGAGTGTTTGTAATGGCAAACGGCAGAAATAAGCAGACGGAGAATCCACCGGTACAGCCAACGGCAGTGCAGACCCCACAGGTGGACAATTCTCAGACGAATATGCCAAGTGACAGTCCGCAGCCGACGAAAGAAAGCGAGCCTACTCCAAAGCCTACGGTGACGGCAAAGGCGACCAAGCGTCCTAAGGCAACGAAGAAGCCAACGCCAACACCGAAAGTGACCAGAAAACCAACGCCAACGCCGCATCGTGTGACCAAAACGACTAAGCCGAAAGCAACCCAGAAGCCATCATCTTCCAAGAAAAAAAGCAGTTTTGAGGGAGATTTGGACTCCCTGTTAGATTAGTGACAATATGATGTAGTTTGAGTGAAATAAATAAAAAGATTCGTCCAAATGACCTTTATAATAGATATGGTGGGCGTTTTTGACAAAAAATACCCGGTATCATAGTAAAGGGATGAAGCCACATGACGGAGCTTACAAAGGAGATTGTCACAGACAACAGTGAATTCTTGCAGCCGGGAACAATCTTAAAACAGCAATATCAGATACAAAAGATTTTTCCATTATTGTTGTCGTTGGAAAAAATGCATGAAAGAGGGGTTATTCATCAAGATATCAGTGCAGATAATTTGATGATAACGGAGCAGGGTAAATTTAAGTTAATCGATTTTGGCTCGGCAGGTATTTTGAAAGAACCTGGTACGGAAGATCGTAAAATGCAGGTGCGCCGAGGTTTTGCCAAAGAACAGGCAGCGATCATCATGAAAGGTTTGGCGCTCGACAGGGAGAAACGGATCCAAACCGTGAAAGAGTTGAGGGAAGAGCTGAGCAAAAACACTGCAAAAACCATGCGATAAGGAGAAGATGCAAAAATGGATCAAGAATACTATGAACAGTTATATTTTCGGTTATTGAGAAAATATTATCAACAATTCGATCGTTTTATTACGGTACGCTGGGGCGATTGCGAAGATCCGGCACAGATCGGACCGGAGGACAGAAATCGGGCGTATAAGGCATTGTATGCCAAGATCAAAAACGCCCATGTTGCCAATCGACAGACGATTCGCAGATGGTTTGGACTGGGAGGGCGCACACTGCCTACCAGAACTCAAATCATAAAGCTGGCATTGGCGACCGGATTAAGTGTCAGTGAGACAGTTGAATATTTGCAATATGGCATCTCACAACCGGGATTTCAGGAAAATGAGTATCGCGAATTTATTGCTATGTATTGCTTAGACCATAAAACGGGACTGGAAAAATGTCAGGAAATGATCCGATTTTATGAGCAGAAATGCCATATGGAAAGTGGTTGGGAGCAGATAAGCCATACTGACTGGCTGCGCGAACAATACGATATCGTCAAACAGTACAGCGAAGAAGAATTTTTGGTATGGATGTATAAAAATCAAAAATACTTCAAGGGCTATAGCCTGACAGTGCTGAATTGCTATCGGGAACTGATGAATCAATGCTTGCAGATCTTTCGTAGGGGAAATGAGGAAGAACTGACAAAACAGCTGGCTGAGCATGGATTCTTTAAGTGGCTAAAAAAAGTAAATGATGGATATTATGACGATGAAGCAATTGAGCAATGCAGGGAAACAAAAAAGATTCAACAGTATATCCGGGTAAAAGATATCGAACGATTTATTAAAAATCGATTGCGCAGTCCCGACCCTGACAGCGAAGAAATGATCGATCCGACGGATGCGGTCAGTATGCGTAATTCTATCACTATTGTGTATGCATCGCGCGATCGTATCTGCGACCTGATCAGCGGAGTGTACACCGAAATGCCACTTTGGAAAAAAACGGGCAGAAAATATAAAGTATATCGAACTCTCCGTGATCAGCTGCAGCGTGTCGATGCCAAATATCTGTCAGAAATGCTAAATATCGCAATTCTGAAAGAACAGCAGATGCGTATTCAGATGGAAATAGCGAGGACGACAGATCCCAAAGAAAAGGAAAAACTTGAAATCAAGTGGCGAAAGAGCAAGGCAAGGGTCCATTTGATCAACCGTTCCGATCTGTTGATCCTGGTACAGTATATTATCTTCGATCGATACCGCGATGCTATCAGCTCAGAAAACATAGATAAAAATGTTGCCAGAGAAGACTTCATAAACTTTGCTAATGGCATTATGGAATCTTGCGGAATGAGAAAAATCGATGAAAGCTATATGCTCGACGATGTATTGCTGCTCTGTCTCGATGAATCCTGTGCGTTCAGCGAAGTTATATCAAGTGCAGGTGAATTTGATGACAGCAAGATCGGATTGGATGAAACAGATGCAGCGGATGCGGTCGATGAGGCTGCCGGTCCGTCAGATCTGTGCAGTACGGAAGAGTGACAAAAAAATAAAAAGTTGAAAATTATCCCTCTGATATACTAGTTATCAGAGGGATTTTTTGACTCATAAAATCGGTCAATCACAGAAAAATACCCCTTTCATTGGCTGTACAGTAAAAGGGGCACATATCATAATTGGAATTTCTGATGGATGGATTTTAAATAAGCAGGTCGGGTCAAAGGCAGAATCCCAAACGATAACCCTGACGCCCTCAGAGAAAGGAGCGGAAGATGTGAGAGCGGAAAGGGGAAGGTATGTAACTGATAACCAATGCAGATACAGCAGAGCGGTATTGTCCTGACCTCTGAGATTATCTGCAAATTTACAGAAAGGATAAGCTTTATGCCAATAGTTATGTTGGTGAAGAGCTTATTATATGAGGAATGAAAATATGAAAAAAACACCAAAAGCAATAGGAATTATTAACATTATTTTTGGAGCACTTTCAGCGTGCATCGGACTGGGTGACATTGACTATGATTGGGGAGTTATAGCATTGTTTTGCGGTCTTGGGCTGTTAGTAGGCGGTATTTTGCAGCTTGTAAACAAAATCGGCAAGGTACTTGGTATTATTCAGATCGTTGCAGGTGTTATTGAACTGGGACTTGCTTGCCTTTGCATCGATTATGACTGGGGAATCATCTCCGGAATCGTCGGAGTGGCAATGCTTGTTATTGGAATTATGGAAATACGAGGTGCGACCGGCAAGGCAAAACACATTATTGGAATCGTATTTGGTGCAATATCCTTAGTATTCGGCATTGCAGATATTGACTATGACTGGGGACTCACAGGATTATGCGTAGGCATTGGTCTTTTAGTATGCGGAATTCTTGGATTGGTATTGAAGCCAAAGCAGGATGAGCAGGACATTGATCCTACACCAATTCAGTAATTTTTGACATTTGTAAACAACCAAACCAAATGTAAAAAGAAATTGTTGCTAAAGAAAATATGAAGAATATGGTTTCTCGGATTGCCGGGTGGGATTCGAGAAACTATGTGAAAATGTGGAGGGAAAAT
>JALEPA010000022.1 GCA_022766515.1 Lachnospiraceae bacterium
CTATGGTGGAACTCCCAAATTAAAAGTGAGATTCGGCACCCTTTATTTTCAGGTGTATGACATAGAAGACGATAAAAAGTTACTCAATGAATATGAGTTGTTAGAACAAAAAAATGGAAACTTGATTTTTGACACCCATTCGGATGCCGGTAAATGCACAGCTACCGATTATATGGAACATATTCCGAAAAATGAGTAATATAGAATGGATTGTCGGGAAATAGAAAACAAATTAGGTAGTATATTTGAATGACTATCTGATGACCGGAGTGATTGTTTGTGATATAAAAGTAGTGAGTGATGGATTGGATCATCCAAAATGAGATAGTAAACTGCAGGGGTGGCATCGTTCTGTATGGTAATGGGATGGTGTTACTCTTTGCAGAAATAAAACAAAGTACGAAAGCAAAGGGAAAATGTTTTTGTGGGGGAAGAACAGGAAAGGTGGTTTATATGAAGAAAAAAAGAGTAATCATAGTTAGCATAGTCATTTTGGTATTGGCGTTGGCAGCGTTGGTGGGGGTTAGTCAACTGAGACAGCATAAACCGAATCAAAAGGAGAAGAAAGTAATTTCTTTTGTGCATGGTAAAGGAATAGATGATTATCTTAGTTTGGATATCATAGAGGGAAGAGATGGTTCTTTGGAAGAGTTTGAAAAGAACGCAACATACTATGATATAGATGGAGATGGCAAGAAAGAAATTCTTTTTGCGGCAGTTATTGGGGCGATGAGTGCACCGGGTTATGTAATTTATGTTTTTGATCCGGAGATGGACAAGGCTCCGTATATAAAAGCGGCATATGCGCTTTCTAATGATGATTTGGAGGCGTGGAGATCAGGCAAAGATTTTACGATGCTATATAGTGGCACTCCTAAATTAAAGGTAAGATTCGGGACTCTTTATTTTCAAGTGTATGACAGTGAAGATGATAAAAAGCGACTCAATGAATATGAGTTGTTAGAACAAAAAAATGGAAACTTGATTTTTGACACCCATTCGGATGCCGGCAAATGTACAGCTACCGATTATATGGAATATATTCCGAAAAATGAGTAAGATGGATTGTTGTGCGTTTCTAATTATGAAGAATTATTAAGATTGCGCAGAATGTATTGCAGTCATTCCCATTGCATGATACGCTGAGGGTGGTAATGAAAAAGAAGCATATCTGTAAAGAAATGGGGGATTCTTATGAGGAAACAAATGAAGGTATTTTTAACAGGAATTGCAATGGCAGTCATGCTGCTTCCGGCAGCAAATGCAGGTGCAGCGTCGAAAGGGGTTGCTATTAATGCAAAGAACTTTCCAAATCAATCGATTCGCCAGGAGATGGATGATGTCTATGATTCTAATGGTGACGGGCGGCTGAGCAAAGCAGAAGCCAAAAAAGTGAAAAAACTGCGACTGTCAACAAGAGTGTTAGGATATGAAACAGATGATAAAGAGAAGGATATATCGTTAAAGGGAATTCAGTATTTTACCGGCTTGCAAGAACTTAGCGTATCCACTGGTGTGGATGGAAACATCACAGATGCAAACCTGTCAAAAAACAGGGAATTGAAGAAAATAGACATTGACTGTAAAAAACTAAAGGGATTTCGTATTAACACAAATAACCTGGAAAGTGTAGACATGCATATTAACAGCATCGAGGGCGGAAAATTAACGATTAAAAACGCAAAGAAGCTCCGTAAGGCTGAAGTATGTGGCAAGCGTGTTAAGACGATGGATTTTTCGGGCTCTTCTATTAGAAACTTGGATTTGACTTGGTCTGAAGGAGTTAAGAATGTTAAGTTGAAGGGATGCAGTAAATTGAAAAAAATTGAAGCATTTCAGACATCGATTTCCAAGTTGAATCTATCTTCAGCTACACAATTACAAGAGCTGAGGATCATGTCATCGAAATTAACAAAATTAGATGTATCCCATAATAAAAAATTAAAATCCATAAATGTTTCTTGTAATAAGCTGACCAATCTGGATGTCAGTGCAAATAAGCAGTTGGAATATTTGGATTGCATGGGAAACCGCTTGAAGAAGTTCAGCGTATCAAAGAACAAAAAATTGAAAGGACTTGTGGTAAGTAGTAATAGGCTGACAACATTAAATGTCAGCCGCAACAAGCAATTAGAATACTTATACATTGCAGATAATAAGCTATCCAAGATCGATGTAACACATAACAAAAAACTGACTACAATAAGCTATCCGGATAATCAATTTAAGAAGGCACTTGTGCCGAATGCATCTAAGCTAAAAAAATTGTATTGTGGAGGAAATCCATTTACTAAATTGGATCTTAGCAAATGTGCCAAATTAAAGAAATTGTCGATAGCAGATTCTCAGATGTCAACAATAGATGTATCGGGATGTAAAGCATTGGAAGAGTTGGATGCATCAGGATCGGCACTGACTGATCTGGACTTGCAGGCAAATAAAAAGTTGAGAAGACTAGAGGTTGCTTATACGAAAAAGTTGCTTCGTATTGATGTAAGCGGTAATACGAAATTGCATGATCTGTACTGTAATAAGAGTGCTGTACAGGAAATAGATATGCGAAATTGTTTAAAAGTCAGAGATGATGATGAAGAAGGCGGTGGATTAGAGTTTTACAAATGTCAATCCTTGAAAAAAATCTATGTCAGTGAGCAATGGAAAGAGTTGGATTATTTCCAGAAGCAAGCAGATAAAGAGAATCTTAATATAGAATGGATCGTCGCGCAATAAAAATGTTTCTTGAGTATCTTCTCAAATTTCGTTATACTATTACTGTAGTTAAAGTGTACGGTTTTTGAGGAGGTATTTATGGGAACACATCGAAAAGGTTCATATATGGTATCTGCAGCCGGGTGGAGAACACGATTATAAAGTGTTCCGTGAAGGAATGATCAACTTTATGAAGCGTTGTTTCCGGTAGTAGTAACGGCTTGGAAAATAATAAGAAGTGAAAGGATAATACACATATGAAAAAATATATGCCTAATGAAACTCGGTATGATAAGATGATATATACACATTGTGGATACAGCGGGCTGAAACTTCCCAAAGTTTCCTTGGGGATGTGGCAGAACTTTGGACATGAGGGAAATTTCGCAAATATGGAAGAAATGGTTCATGCGGCATTTGATCTGGGTATCACACATTTCGATCTGGCAAATAATTACGGACATCCTTATAATGGCAGTGCAGAAGAAAATTTTGGGCGAATTTTAGATCGAGGCATGCGAGAATTTCGTGATGAACTGTGTATATCGACCAAAGCTGGTTACGAAATGTGGGATGGACCGTATGGGGATCGCAATGGTTCGCGCAAGTATTTGATTGCATCTTTGGATCAGAGTTTACAGCGCATGAAATTGGATTATGTTGACATTTTTTACCA
This sequence comes from Lachnospiraceae bacterium, assembly GCA_022766515.1. GTDB lineage: Bacteria > Bacillota > Clostridia > Lachnospirales > Lachnospiraceae > Butyribacter. Next base: position 3,386 of record JALEPA010000022.1, read on the forward strand.
CCATGTTTATGATCCGGAAACGCCACTTGAGGAGACAGCACAGGCGTTGGATCAGATTGTACGCCAAGGTAAGGCACTGTATGTTGGAATTTCCAATTATAATAAGGAACAGACAGAGAAAATGCAGGAACTGTTACAGCATCTCGGCACGCCATTTATTGTAAATCAACCGTCTTATTCCATGCTGAATCGCTGGGTGGAAGAAGATGGATTAGATCAGTATGCAGTGGCACACGGAATTGGTTTGGCAGTATTTTCACCATTGTCACAGGGATTTTTGACAGATCGTTATTTGAATGGTATTCCGAAAGACTCTCGCGTAGGGAGGGGAAATACTTGGCTTGGTGATCAGCTGAATGAAGGATTAGTGCATAAGTTACAGAGATTGAATGTTATTGCAGAACGCAGAGGACAGAAACTTTCTCAGATGGCACTATCGTGGTGTTTGCGTAATCCTGCAGTGGTCACTGTACTTGTCGGAGCAAGCAGAACGCAACAGATTATAGACAATGTTGCCTGTATGGAACATTTGGATTTTACCGAAGAAGAAATTTGTCAGATCGAAAACATTCTAGGTGGGCAGTCTGAATAGGAAAGAAATCAGAAAAGTAAATTTATAGGAACAGACGAAAAAGGGAAGAAAAAAAGAAAGCCTAGGCTTTCTTTTTTTTGCTCAACAGCCATCCGGCAAAATAGTAACCGATCTCAAACACTGCAATTCCCGCAAATACATCAACGATCACATGCTGTTTGATAAAGAGCGTAGATGCAAATACGCCAAGGGACATCACGATCGTTACGCCAAGATACCAGTGAGGCAATTTTTTGAGCCGTAAAGCCGCATGGATACAACACCAGCTTTCCAAACAATGGATCGAAGGAAAGAGATTAACCGGGGCATCCATCTGATAAATAAAGCGTACTAATTGATTACAAAGTCCTGTTTCCGGGACATCTGGTCTGGCCAAAGTCGTAGGTAAAAATAAGAAAAAGAAGAAACAGATAATCTTTGCAATAATATCACCAAGGGCAAATTGATAGCAAACTTCTTTGCTTTCCCGTGCAATAAAAATATAATTTAATACCCATTGTACAAATGCGAGTACATAAAACAGGACAAAAGGTGCAACGAAAGGAATCGCACGATCCAGAGGAGTTTCCAACGAAGAAAATGTAAGAAAATCTCGTAATGCGGATACACCGACATAAACGGTCATGTTGACGATCAATGCCAGTGCTAACGGTATGATAGCATAGGTTGGAATAATAGTTTTAAGTTTATTGAGCATGTCCGATAACCTCCCCCATTTTGACGGCTGTTTCTTTGCCTTGTTCTGCCTGCTGCAAAAGATCCGGACGAACCTGTACCTGATCTTTGGAGACAAGGACAATGATGGTTGAGCCACCATATTGAAACAATCCTTTCTCTTTTCCTCGGACTGCCATGCCTTTCCCCTCATGATTGACAATGCGTCCGACAAGCATTGCACCGACTTCCATTTGCAGTACCGTGCCAAATTGTTCGGTGCGGATCAGCGTATATTCACGACTGTTTTCTGTAAAAACCGGAGTCTGTTCCAGTGCGATCGGCCGAACGGTATGCAGTATTCCGGGAAGAAAAACATTTTTGCTTTTGCGTCCGGAATCAATATAGCAGTATCGATGGTAATGGTTGACACACAGACGGAACACGAAACAGTAACCGTCGCGATAGTGATCAGCCAGCTTTTTGTTCCTTAGCAGGGAGCCCACTGTATAATGGCTTTGCTTGACCGGTAAAACGGTAGTGTCGGAAATGTTCCACACCGACAGCAGGCCGTCACAAGGTGCGATCAGATGGCTGGGATCGGGATCGATCGGGCGTTTCCCCGGCTTGATCTTGCGAGAAAAAAAGTCGTTGAAACTATGGATGTGGCTGGTCTCATAATCGGACAACCGGATGTTGTTTTGACGAACAAAAGGACGGATCAGTCCCTTGGAAAGCCCGGAGTCCAAAAATTTTCCGCAGGCTGCAGACAGTCGACGGTTGGTCAAAAGCTTTAACACGGTTCGACCGGGAACCGTGTGATATAAAAATTCCAGTGAATCCATAATCGTGGACCTCCTCATGTATTGCCTTGAGATCATAGTGACATTGCGGCACTTGCTTTCTCAGTATACCCGGACAGTTATCTCTTTAATGCTGACAAAACAAGAATTAATATGATAAACTCCAGAAGACCAAGGACTACAAGCAATGCAATTCCCTTGTTTTGCGGTTTTTTCAGTCGGATCTTTGCCAGAAATAAAAATCCGACCACCAGCATAATACCAAAGTAAAGCAGTGTCAGATCGGCACTGATCAGTATATGGATCAGCAGTACAGCCGGGAAGATCAGTGCGGTAGAAGTGACGGGAAGTCCCAGGTAGATCTTTTCCCCGTTTTCATCACGGTTTTCGTCCGCTTCTTCCTTGACATTAAAGTATGCCAGTCGGATCATTGCCGCCAAAACATATAAAACAGCGATCGCAGTCAAAATGACCTGCGTGACAAATCTATAGTGGGTCAAAATATACAGTGTAAAACCAGAGGCTGCAGGGATGCGGATCCCATAACGCAACAGTGAGATGCCGATGCAGGCCGGTAAAACACCGAAAGCGATCAGATCGGATAAAGAGTCGATCTGAATACCAAATTTCTTCATTTCATCGGTACGATTTTTCTTGGAACGGGCTACCTTTCCGTCGAAAGTATCGCACAGACCGGAAAACAGCAGGAAAAACATACCAAGGTAAGGATGTCCGATGCCGTTGAGACACAGTAAAATGCCGGTTGTACCGGACAATAGTGATAAATAGGTTAATATTACAGTATAGTCGTAAAATCCAATCATTTTTTTCTCTCCAAATTCTTTTTTCTCTTGTGGATCAAGTATGCTATCACAACCGCTATCATGCTGACCAGGATACACACATAAAAGGATAATCCTCTACTGAGTATTTCCAGCTGATAGGCATCCACTTTATCCATCAACTGTTGATATCCCTGAAGCATCAGGTAATCCGTAACTCCTACGCCACCGGGGATCGGTACGCAGTTGGAGCCGAGCACAACATAGATCTGTGTAGCAAGTAGTTTCGGTAATTTGCTTAGTTCTCCGTGCATCGCTGCATATGCAAACAAGGTCACGGCAATCTGCGATAACCGCTGCAGCAGATTTAGAAGATAAGCCTGTAATAACATTTTTTTTCCGGTAAATACGGATTCAGCACATTGTGCATACTTTTCAAGAGAGGCTGCAAGCTTCCGCTCGATGCGGCGTGCGAGCCTCTTCATATGAAGTTTTCTAAGAAAAGCGGCAAATCCAAATCCTGCATGTCTTACAATGCTCTGTTTTCTTAATAACAGATAAAATAACACCGCAAGCCCTAATAGTACCAAGGCACCGAACACGATCAGTAATTGGCTTTCTAAGCGGAAATGCAAAAATATATTTGGGTAGACGATCACATTCAGTAATCCGATCGTTACGATGGCTAAGGTGTACATGATCAGGTTCAAAAGAAGCGATGTCATGATAACCGTGCCCGGAATACCATCCTGTACCATAAAGTAGGCACTTGCCGGCTGACCGCCGGAAGCGGATGGTGTGATCGCTGAAAAATATACATCCGCAGATGCATATACAAATCCTTTGCTTCGTTTTGTGGGGTAACCCATGTGTCGTATGATGACGCGCAGTGCCTCACCTTCAAAATAGATAAAGCCAAGCATGCTGACAATCGCACATAGGATGCCGGGGAGTGAAGCGCGCCGTAGGCTGTCCCACAAATCGTCCAATGATATGCCACTGCCCTTCAATACGGCGTTGATTGTAAATCCCGCAAGAAGCAGTGTCAGGAGGAAACATAGTATTTTGTTTCTGTTTTGCCGTAATATACTCTTTTCTTTCATACCCCTCTTTGGATCCCGGATAATCCGGGTCATGTGTACAAATCAATGTGTAACAGTATATGGGATTAGCCATATACGGCACTAGTATAACATAAAAGTGGCATAAATGAAAATATTCTTTTGTCGCAAAACAAAAGTGTAAGAAAAATTTAAGTTTTTGTGAGGGATTGTTTAGAGATGGGGCCTCTCTGATCCATTAAACGGTTAGAGAAAGCCCTTGTTTTTAATGTCCCATAAATAGGACGCATGGTTAGAGAAAATTCTTACCGAATGAATTTCCGGTAGGCACTCTTTTTGTTTGCCGGGAACTTGAACTTCGCTTTTTTGTGGATTCCACGAAATACATTCTTTCCGACAGATTTCTTTGTCAATAGCGTTGTTCGGATCGTTACCGTGCGTAGTTTGCTGCATTTTGCGAATGACTGTGCACCGATCTTTTTCGTTTTCTTTTGGATGGTAACCTTCTTAAGCGATGTGCATCCATAAAAGGCTTTGGCACCCAAAGTTGTGACATTCCCTCCAGTTGCAACAGTTGTCAGAGCCTTATTTTTGTAAAAGGCTTTGTTGTTTATGGCAGTGACCGTGTAGCTGACATTTTTGTATTTGACGCGGTTTGGAATTGTCAATTTGGTAATCTTCTTGGTGCTTGCTTTCTTGGCAAATCCCAGGCATTTTACAGTGTACTGTTTTTTGCGCGTATTTACGGTGAATACCTTGTAACGAAGATTTCCAACCGTAATAGTCGTACCTGCTTTTACATAAGAGGAAGAGGAAGGCTGTGGCTGGCTAGGTAAAAAGGTATCCATATCGTCCTCGTGATTACCCCCGAAATCATCATTGTCATCATCCGTGTCGTTGTCATCCGCAGAACTTCCTGCCGGGATAGTCGTAACATCTCTGCGCGCACTGCAACGGCTGCAATGAATGGATTTTTGTCCTGGTGTCGTTGCGGTTGCCGGAGTATCTACTGTGAAATATGTGTTCCAATCGTGACCGATAGGATAGGTGGTAATATCATTGATAGCAATCTCTCCCGTGCCATCTGCATTGATAAATACTTTTCCGCAGTCCTCACAAGTGTAATAAGCAATATTACCGGTTTCCTCACAAGTAGCAGCTACGGCGTTGTGTTTTACCAGATCATGGACATGATTTGGGATCGTTTGCTTACGCTCGACAGTGGCACCGGCTGGTTCTGCCATCGCATCAAATCCGCCACCAGACAATGGTACGGAAAAGATCAGCCCGTCTGTGCTTGCTCCGGCACCTTCCCAGGCATCTTCTGCTGCGGTAGGGGCACTTTGGCATTGGAAATAAATAATATGCAGATTACTGCAGCCGCGAAAAGCACCGCTTTCAATAGAAGTGATCGTTTTTGGTAAAGTAATGCGGGTAATCACGGTCTGGTCTGCAAAGGTATTTGCACCGATGCATGTCACATTGCATTTCGTATCGCCGATCGTGATCGTGGCAGGAATACGAATGTCGCCGGATAAGGTTGTATTTGGCACGGCAGAGGTAGTGGCATAAATGTTGCCGTACACATCTGTCTGTGGTGTATAGCGAATACCTTCTTTATCTACATAGAGAAAATCACCGCAAATGGTGCATTGTCCGTTCTCGTAGTGATGGCCGGTTGCAGGTACCTCAGTTTGCGCTGTGATCACTTCTCCGCAGGAGGAGCAGTGTGAGCCTTCTGTCAATCCGGGTTTGGTACAGGTCGGTGCGACTGCGTCATCTGTAACGATCGTATGTGTATGCGTATCATCAGTTGCCTTGTGTATCGTGAAGTCTATCTGTGTTGTGCCGGTAAAGATACCGGTACCTTTTATGATCGCCTGGGCGGTTCCTGCTGTTGTATTGTTCGCATACGATAAGGTATAGTCTACGCCCTCTTTCAGTGTAGTACCGCGATAATCCACGGTTACCTTTGGTGTATGGGCAGTTCCATCATAAGTGTACGAATCCTGGGACAATGTCAATTCTGCAGGAGCGATTGTGACACTTCCGGCATCGCCGATGCGGACGACAAAGGTTTGTTTTAACCGAACATTGTATACGGGATATGCTGTTAAAGTGGTAATACCGGGCGAGAGGACTTTTATGGTGTTGTTGGAACTGATTCCCTCCTCCAGCGTGTCCGGCACAGCTAAAACGGTAGGATCGGAAGAAGTGAAACGGATGTCTCGATAACCCTCCTCACCGTTCAGCGAATTAAGCCAGCATGATATGGTCGAACCAACCGGGTTTACCGTCGGAAAGTTACTCCAATAATAGCCATCTGTCGCAATGCTGCTTTTCCAGATCAGGGAGAAACTTGTGACTGGTGTAATGTGGATCGTATCATTACAGACCGAACAGATTCCCGTGCTTTTACCATCAGAATCGGTATCTCCATATACATAATCATGTGGCAGTTTTGGAATCACCTCGTCAAAATCTTTGCCACACACATCGCAGTGGAAGGTTTTTAATCCGGTTGAGGTGCAGGTGGCTGGTGTATGGGCTGTCATTATACGGTTGTGTGCACAGATAATGGAAATCTTTTTCGTGGCTTGTATCGTATCACCGATTTTTGCCGTGATCGTTGCTGTTCCATGCGTCAATCCTGTCACGGTACCATTTTGATCTACGGTCGCAACCGTAGGATCAGACGAGGAAAATGTGACATTATCGATCGCCCAAATGTGGCGGATAGAAGGATTTCCCTTGAAAGTACGCTGTAAAGTAACCATTGGAGTGAGCGGCGTATGTTGATCTGTATTTACAGCGTCGGCACCGTCCAGGTCATAATCCTGTATGTAATCGTTGTTGATCTCAACCTTTTGGATAACATTGGCAGGAGCATCCTGCATGGTTTCGTCCAATCCGGTCTTTTTAGAAAATTCACCGGCTAGTGTGTTTGGATAAGGTGCTGCATCGGAATAGAAATCGCCCAGACCGACATAATTGTAATCCGGGTTGATCATGCTGGTGTAATGACCGGTTTCGTTTGCAAAATTTTGATTTACCCAGTCATTTTTCTCTGATTTCCACAGAAGGACGCCCTCGACCATATCAGTGATCCAATAATAGGCAAGATCCTCGCAGGAGGAAGAAATATTATTGTAGGAGATTGAAAAGGTATGCTTATCATTTGGGCGATCATGTCCGCTATCCATAAAACGGAAGCTGATACCGGCCTCTGCGGCGCGAAGTCTTGCAATACTCTCCAGATCTCTTGACCATTTCAGTGGTTTATAATCGCTAGAAGTCAGCATACGCCCAGAATTACGAGGATCTGGAATATTTCCGGCTTCACAGGCTTCTTTACGAATCTCGTTGATCTTATCAAGTGCTTCTTGGGCGTTACTGTAGTACGAGCCGTAAATGCCGAGCATCGTACAGCCGGTCGATGCACTTGCAACATCCGCTTCTAAAATGGTTGCAGACGATACATCGGCAGAAGACTTGAGTGACCTTGTGACAGACTTTTGGGATTTGGTTCCCTTTTTGGCAGGAGCCACCGCAGGATCTGTCGTGGTTTCTGTCTGCGACTGTGATGCGGCTGCCTTGACCGGAGTCATCTGTGTGGCAAGCATTGCGGCAGTCAGCAAAATTGCCAGGGATCGTATCGTTTTTGTATTTTTTATCATGAGCATACCTACTTTCTTTTCCTATGTATCGGTTACTGTTATTTTACTTCTCTGTCTAGCCCTTTGCAAATCGTTTCTTTTCAATCGAACGCACAACCAGCAGACAAGTTGGTATGATATAAAGCGTAGCGGCGATCCATGCGGTTTGGTCGGCAAAGCAGATCGCACCGAAGTGAAAAATAGGAACTAACGCTAAGCTGACGAAGCAGCGTGCCGCCATTTCGACAGCGCCCGAAAAGATGGCTCTGCCGGAATAGCCAAGTCCCTGTGTGGTCATACGGCAGGTGTTTAAGATGCCGAGTGACCAGTAGAAGAAACCAAGGCAGCGCAGATACTTGGCAGAAGCATCAAGCACTGCGGTAGCAGATGGTTTCACAAACAGCAGTGTCAATGTACGACCAAAGAAGATGAGGACAATGCCTGCCACAAGGCCATATGCCATACCGACTAAGACACCTTGCAGGATTCCTTTCTTGATACGGTCAAGCTTGCCGGCACCAAGATTTTGTCCGCAAAAGGTAGATACACCGGTTGCGATCGCGTCAAATGGACACATGGCAAACTGTTTGATACGCATTGCTGCGGTAAATCCGGTGATATAGACATCACCCAGTCCGTTGTTGGCTGACTGCATGACCATACTGCCGATAGCTGTAATGGAATATTGCAGTCCCATTGGGATCGCCATGATAAGCAGATGCGATACCATCTGTGGGCGGAAAGTGCGATCTTCTGCAGTTGGGTGTAGTATCGGTACTTTCTTTAGGATAAATACGAGGCAAAGCAGTCCGCTGATCCCCTGAGAAGTGACCGTTGCGATCGCTGCACCGGCACAGCCCCAGTGAAAGACAACGATGCAGACCAGATCCAAAATAATATTTAATATGGTAGAAAACACTAAAAACAAAAAAGGTGTTTTGCTGTCGCCAACGGCACGAAGTATGCTCGAAAGCAGGTTGTACAGTAAAGTACAAGGGATGCCCAGAAAAATGATCAACAGGTAAATATAGGTATCCTTGTAGATATTATCAGGTGTCGCTAAGATATGTAAAATAGCGGGGCACAGCAGGGCGCAGATCGTTGTCAGCAGGACAGCGGCAGCGATCGTGATGAAAATACTGTGCCAGATATAGGCACGCATGGATCCGTAATCTTTACCGCCAAAGCGTTGAGCGATCGGAATACCAAATCCACAACAGATACCGATGCAAAATCCCAGTACCAAAAATTGGACACTAGACGATGCACCTACGGCAGCTAAAGCCTCCGGTCCGAGGCATCGTCCAACGATCGCCGCATCAGCAACATTGTACATTTGTTGAAAAAAGTTACCGATTAATAAAGGAAGCGCAAACTGCAGGATCAAAAGCAGAGGCTTTCCTGTCGTCATATCTTTCGTGACATCTTTACTCATCTATTTTTACCTCCAATTACAATGTTAAATTCATATTCTGTAATCAGGAACAACACTTATGGAAAGTAGGAAGTGTGTTCAACAGCATAATATTCTAGCATTTTGCTAGAGAAATGCAATACATAAATGCAGACAAGGCAAAAAATGTTGACATACTGAATTGATTGAGATACCGTAGGGTTATTGAGAAAAAATATCAATAAAGACGATGCTGTATTAATCAGTGAAACTTTGCATTGTTTTAGATGCTAATGGCATATGAAGTATGTACACAAATGATATTGATATATTTGGAGGAAAAAGATGACATTAAAGGAACTAGAGATAGGGAAAAGTGCTGTGGTAACGAAAGTAGGTGGAGAAGGCGCACTTCGTCAACATTTTTTGGATATGGGAATGATTCCAGGGGCAGAGGTGACCGTTGTCAAATTTGCTCCTATGGGAGATCCTATGGAATTACAGATTCATGGATATGAATTGACGCTCCGATTGGCAGAAGCGGATGAGATTGAGATCGCACCCATCGACAAACGGAGTAATAGCCATGCCGGTAATGAAAGAATACAGCCTACCGCGCATCCGGGGCTTGGAGAGGAAGGAAAGTTCCATTCCAAAGAGGATGAAAACCCACTGCCGGAGGGGACGACATTGACATATGCGTTGGTTGGAAATCAAAACTGTGGAAAAACAACTTTGTTTAATCAGTTGACGGGTGCCAATCAACATGTCGGCAATTTTCCCGGAGTTACTGTAGATCGCAAGGATGGAGCAATTAAAGGTTACTCAGATACAAATGTGACTGATCTGCCGGGGATTTATTCTATGTCGCCATATAGTAGTGAAGAAATCGTTTCGCGTAATTTTGTGTTACAGGAACATCCTACAGCAATCATCAATATCGTTGATGCAACGAATATTGAACGCAATCTGTATTTGACAATGCAGCTGCTGGAAATGAATATTCCAATGGTTGTTGCATTGAATATGATGGATGAAGTGACTGGAAATCAGGGGGCGATTGATGTCAACCTGATGGAGGCGTTGCTTGGGGTGCCGGTTATTCCAATTTCTGCCGCAAAAAATGAGGGAGTGGAGGAACTTGTGAAACATGCACTTCATATTGCCAAGTATCAGGAACGACCTCTGAGACAGGACTTTTGCGATAAAAACGATCATGACGGTTCAGTACATCGTTGTATTCATGCAGTGATCCATTTGATTGAAGATCATGCAGAAAATGCCGATCTGCCAGTGCGATTTGCCGCAACTAAAGCCATTGAGGGAGATCCGTTGATCATCAAGCAGCTGAAACTTGATGAAAATGAGATGGAGATGTTGGAACATATTGTCTGTCAGATGGAGACGGAACGAGGCGTGGATCGAAGTGCGGCAATCGCTGATATGCGATTTGATTTTATTGAGCGTTTGTGTGAGCAGACAGTTGTCAAGCCGAAAGAAAGTAAAGAGCGTATTCGCAGTGAGAAGATAGATCGGATTTTTACTGGAAAATATACGGCGCTTCCTTGTTTTATCGCCATTATGGCAGCAGTGTTTTATCTGACATTCAATGTGATCGGTGCGTGGCTGCAAAATTTATTACAAATGGGAATTGATGCTATTGCAGATCTTGTAGGGAAAGGATTAAAAGCAGCGCAATTGAATGATGCCTTATACAGCTTGATCATGGATGGCATTTTCACTGGTGTGGGCAGTGTGCTGAGTTTTTTGCCGATCATCGTTACTTTGTTTTTCTTTCTGTCTCTAATGGAGGACAGTGGGTATATTGCACGCGTGGCATTTGTTATGGACAAAATTCTTAGAAAAATTGGTCTTTCCGGAAAAAGCATTGTTCCGTTATTGATTGGATTTGGCTGTACCGTGCCGGCTGTCATGGCAACACGCACACTGACAAGTGAAAGAGATCGTAAAATGACGATTCTGTTGACACCGTTTATGAGTTGTACGGCAAAGTTGCCTATTTATGCTTTTTTTGTCAGCGTGTTTTTTCCAGGACACGGAGGCTTGATCATGACGGGACTTTACTTATTTGGAATAGCTATGGGGATCCTCGTGGCATTTCTGTATCGGGCGACTTTATTTGAAGGGGAGCCGGTTCCATTTGTAATGGAATTGCCGAATTATCGCCTTCCTGGTGTCCGTAATGTGGGACAGCTGTTATGGGAAAAAGCAAAAGACTTTTTACAAAAAGCGTTTTCTGTAATCTTAGTTGCTACAGTCGCAGTGTGGTTTTTGCAAAGTTTCAATCTTCGTTTGAATATGGTGTCCGATTCTTCAGGCAGCATATTGGCGATGATCTCACAAATTTTAGTGCCGATTCTTACACCGCTTGGATTGGGCGATTGGCGGATTGCTACAGCGTTGATCAGCGGATTTATGGCGAAAGAGAGTGTGGTTTCTACATTAGAAGTATTGTTTGCGGGGACGATTGGAACAGTACTTTCTCCAATCTCTGCAGCTTCTTTGCTGGTATTTAGCCTATTATACACGCCATGTGTAGCGGCAGTAACCTCTGTAAAACGCGAACTTGGAGGAAAATGGGCAATCGGTATGGTTGTCTGGCAATGTGTTGTTGCGTGGATCGCAGCCTTTGCAATCTATCTGATCGGTGGATTGTTTTAATGATGAAAAAGCAATGCAAAAAAAGTAGAAATTATACAGTGAAAATTTAGGTTCACTATAGTATACTACGAAAAAATCGATGCGTGAAAGGAGCATACAATTCTATGAAAAATTCAGTGTTACATATACAGCCAAGTGTTCGTAAGAGCACGATCGCACCGGAGATTTATGGACAGTTTTCGGAGCATTTAGGACGCTGCATTTATGACGGCGTTTATGTGGGAGAGGACTCGGATATTCCGAATACCAACGGTATGCGCAATGATGTTGTGGAGGCTCTGCGTGAGATTAAGCTTCCTGTACTGCGCTGGCCGGGTGGATGCTATGCGGATGAATATCATTGGAAAGATGGCATTGGCCCGAAGGAGTCCAGACGGAAGATGGTCAATACAAGCTGGGGCGGTACAGTAGAGGACAATAGCTTTGGTACGCACGAATTTATGGAACTTTGCGAACAGATCGGCTGTGAACCATACATTGCTGTTAATCTGGGAAGTGGTACGGTGCAGGAGGCAGCAGAATGGTTGGAATATATGACGGCAGAGTCAGGATCAACTCTTGCAGAGTTACGTGCAGCGAACGGTCATGCAGAGCCTTGGAAAGTAAAATACTTGGGTATCGGCAATGAAAATTGGGGCTGCGGTGGCAGCATGGACGCGGACTTTTATGCCAATGAATATAAGCGGTATCAGCAGTTTTGCAAAGAATATTCCGGCAATCAATTATATAAAATAGCTTGTGGACCAAATGGGGATGATTATGCATGGACGAGAGAGCTGATGAGTCGTATTAACCATCAGCACGCCAAAGGGATTAGTCTGCATTATTATACCGTGCCGGGCGACTGGGAACACAAAGGAAGTGCTACGGATTTTACTGAGCAGCAATATTACGCAACGATCGCGAACACGTTAGGGATCGAGGATGTCATTGAGGGTCATTTGAAGATTATGAATGAGCTTGATCCAGAGCATAATATTGATCTTATTGTAGATGAGTGGGGAACTTGGTATGAAGTGGAGCCGGGAACGAATCCGGCATTTTTGTACCAGCAAAATACGATGCGTGATGCGATCGTAGCCGCTTTGAATTTAAATATCTTTAACAAACATAGTGATAGGATCTCAATGGCAAATATTGCGCAGGTAGTCAATGTGCTGCAGGCGCTGGTGTTGACAGAGGGGGATCAGATTGTTAAGACGCCAACTTATGATGTGTTTGCTATGTATAAAGAACATCAGGGTGCCAGTCTTGTGCAAAGTGCGGTTGATACGCTGCCGGTAGATTATGATGGAAAAGTGATACCATCACTTTCGGAGTCGGTGTCTGTGAGTGATGATGGAAATATGACGATTACGCTTGCGAATACTTCGCTGAAGGAAGAAATACAGGTAATCTGCCGTTTGGAAGATAAGAGCCAATTTAACGGACAAGCAGAGATTGCTGTGCTTCAGGATGAGGTGCATGCGCACAATACTTTTGAACAGCCGGATCAGGTGAAGGTGCAGTATCGTACAGAACATTGGAACGGCAGCGAGCAGACAGTTACTTTGTTACCGTGCAGTGTATGTCGGATTCATTGTCCGATTGTCTGAGAAGGGAATGTAGATTTAATATGTCTGGATCAAATATACGGATCCCCTGTGTACGCTGTCTGCTACGGGAAATGGATGAGCAGACGGCACTACAGCAGGTGTTGGACTTTCAAAGGAGTGTCCCTAAAATGGAACAGGCTGATCCGTCGCAATATGAAACACGCCTTGCGGTATGCAAGGCGTGTAAATGGCTTAATAAAGGTACTTGCCGAAAATGTGGTACTTATGTGGAAGCGAGAGCCTTTCGGTCAGATGCACATTGCCCGCTGGGGACAAACATGTGGTGATCATCAAATCCGATCATTATATCACATATCAATTAGTCTTTTTATCAAACTCGCAAATCCGCTCTTTCAGAGCTTATTCGCTTGTTTCACAAGCTTATTTGCTCGTTAATGAGCCCACAAAAACAAATGTCTGCTTCGCAGCCGCTTGTTTTTCTCTGAGGCTCATTATATCATAGGATGAGCTACTGCTGCTGCAATCGAGGTGTCTACAGGATAGTACGGGATCAGCGTTGCCTGCACGGCATGGTACAGATCTGATTTGCCCGGCCACACGGTTGTCAGAACATTTCCGGCAGCATCGAGCTGGTGATACCAAGAGCCGTGGACATGATCCAATACCTGTTCATCCAAATAACGAAGAAACATTGCATAGTCATCGGCATACTGTTGTTTGTGAGTGACATGCCAAAGTACGGCAGAAGTATTGATTGCTTCTGCAAGAGTCCAGTGCATGCGGTCATGAACGACAGGGTTTCCCAGCCAGTCTGTAGTATAGACGATACCCGGTGCACCGTCTGCGTTCCATGCATCTTTGATCGCCCTCTGATAGAGAGATTTGGCAGCAGTCACATATTTTTCAATCGGAGTAGTATCTTCCGTTGTGTCTTTCATCGAATATGCCCATTGCGTGATCAATCTTGCCCATTCGATACCATGACCCGGTGTTGCACCATAGGGTTTGAACGGATCGTCCGGATGATCCTTGTTACAGTCCAGATCCGGTGTCCAGTCTTTTCGAAAATGTTCCGGGATACGCCAGTCATTATGGTTAGCCCATGTAAGAACATGATCAATAATGCGTCCTGCCCGCCAGCGGTAGGTTTCATTGCCTGTTGCATCCGCAACTGCTAAAAACGCTTCCACCGTATGCATATTTGCATTAAGCCCACGGTAATCATCTAATATCGTAAATTCTGTATTCCAAGTATCGCAGGAAAGTCCCTCTGTTTCATTCCAAAAATATTTATCGTAAGTTGCTAAAGCCTCCTCTAGCAATGACTGCGCTGCAGGTCTTTTCGCTAAAACGCCGGAACAGGCTGCCAAGATGACAAAAGCATGTGCATAGCATTGTTTGGTTGGCAAAGGAGTGC
>JALEPA010000026.1 GCA_022766515.1 Lachnospiraceae bacterium
ACCGAGACACCAAGCACTACACCGATGCCAACGACATCCGCAGATCCAAGTGTCACGGATGATCCGACCGTGACAAAATCACCTGCGCCGTCCGTCAGTGGCTCTCCAGGCAGTACTCCGACTCCAAAGGTATCACCACTGCCAATGGAAAGCAGTGAACCAAATACCACAGAGCCACCAAAACAAATGGCGACTTCCCCTGCACAGCGAACCAACATCACACCCACACCAAATACGCGTGCACCAAAAGTGACACTTGCTAAAGTCAAATGGAAAAAATGCAAGCGTAAAGGCAAGAAGGTTACTTTCCAATGGAAAAAAGTAAAAAATGCGTCCGGCTATGAAATTACTTACGGATATAAAAAGAATTATAAGAAAGCGAAAGTACGCCGTACACGCAAATTAAAAACAATAATTTCCATCAAGCGTAAGAAAAAGTGCTATATCCGGATCCGTGCCTATCGGACAATAAACGGCAAACGGTATTACGGCAAATATACCAAGGAAACTTACCGCTATCGTTAAGCGATCGACATCTGTCACATGAGCAAAATCCCCCCGAAGCACAATCACTTCGAGGGGATTATTTTGTTACAACTTATTATAATTTTACTGTGTACGAATTATCGTACAAACGGCACAGTTCGTCTTTGGTATTATAAACACCATCCATTGCAAACTCTTTGGACCATGTCATGTAGTATGCCCAAGGAATGTGACTTTGGATAAGCAGATCAATATCAGGATCATATCCAACTTCCGTCAATGCTGCCACCTTATTCCGCGTGGTGTTCTCACGCAGCTTTTCATAATAGCTTTCATAATCTGTAGCCTCTTTTTGTGGCAGATAAATATCCCAGCCTATGACATCCACATATTCATCACCCGGATAGCCTTCCTTGGTCGGTGTGCTGCATACCCACAACAGATGATGCAGTTTCTTGACTTCCACAAAGTAATGATACATCATGCGATACAACGCTGCTGCCGTCTCGCCACCTTTTGAACCCCACCAAAACCAAGTTCCCTCAGCTTCGTGAAAAGGTCTCCATAGAATAGGAATATTTTCTTCCTGAAAACGCTGCAGCTGCTCCGCAATGACATCCAGGTCATGATAAAACGCCTGTCTTTCCGGTGTACCCTCCTGCAAAATGCGATCAGGATCAAAATCCGTATACTCCGTGTAGAATGATTTATCTCTGCCCCCTAGCGGAGAAAACCAATGAAAAGAGAATGTCAAAATCACATCTTTTTCTTTGGCAAGCTGCAATGCCGTGTCCAGTGTTCCACGATTCTCACGCACCTCTGTCAAACAAGCTTCCCCTGCATCCTCTTCATTAATATTAGGGGAATACGCTAACAATTCAAAACCGACAACTTTGGGATAATGCCCTGTCACCTCATGAAGGTAATGATATTCCTCCATCGGATTAGTCTGTGTATGCTGTCCTGTCAGCAAATGATTTCCCGCCTGACTGACAAGATACTGTAATAACTCTTTCGCTTCCTTGGTCGCATCCGGATTCACCGGAATACTCTGTATGCTGTGCTTCTCTATCACCATATTAAAATCCCTCCTTGCAAAATATCTACTTCACGATGCCAACCTATGCCGTCTTACGATACACAACCCACGCAATGACAGCCGTCAAACCTTCCGCGATCCAAAATGCATGCCACACGCCAGTCGCTCCTAACACATGACTAAGCACAAATGCGATGGGAATGATCAGTATAATATATCGACACAAAGAGATTACAAGCGACTGCGCCCCTTTGCCAAGTCCCTCCAATGCACCGGATGCCGTCACCGACACTGCAGATGTCAAAAATCCTGCGCAAATAATGCGAAGCGCTGTTGCACCGACCCGGATCGTCTCCGGTGTCGTAGTAAACAACCCCATCAAAGCATTTGGGAGTAACAGGCAGATTCCCGTCCCGATAAGCATAATCACACCGTTTAACAACAATACCCAGTTAAAGATCTGTTTCACGCGTTTGTGTTCGCCCGCACCATAATTATAACCGATCAACGGACGCATTCCCTGAATAATGCCATTGGCCGGAAGGTACAAAAATGTCTGCAGCTTGTAATAAATGCCAAGCACCAAAATATACGCTTCTGAAAATCCCGCCAAGATCGCATTAAGTGCAGAGATCAGCACCGAAGACAGTGCCATATTTAGAGTTGCGGGAATTCCGATCGCATATAATTTACCAACCATCGTTTTGTCAGGTCGCAGATAATCCCGCTTGACATGGACCGATAACGGACGCACCTTGCAGATGATCAAATAGACGACCAAAGTCAGCACCTGACCAATTCCTGTCGCTAATGCTGCTCCGCGAATCCCCATTGCCGGAAACGGACCAAGTCCAAAAATAAGGACAGGATCAAGAACGATATTCGTGCAGCAGCCAAGCAACAAACTTAACATCGTCACTTTCATGCGTCCTACCGCCTGGAATATCTTTTCAAATGCCATACTTAAGGAGACAACGCAGGCAAAGGAAAAGGCAATATCGGAATACTGCACACCTAATGCCGCCACCGTCTCTGACTTAGTAAACAGTCGCAAAAACAGTGGCATGATCCCGATACTTGCCACCGTCAAAATAACGCCATGCACTGCTGACAACAGTAATCCCTGTGTCGTCGCCATATCTGCCCTGGCATAATCTTTTGCCCCCAGATAAAAACTGATCACTGCATTCATTCCCACACCAAAACCAATACCTGCCGCATTGATAAAATTTTGTACCGGAAATACAAGCGACAATGCCGTCATAGCATCTTCACTGATCTTCGCCACAAAGAAACTGTCTACAATATTATATAAAGAACTGACCAGCATCGAGATCACCATCGGAAGTGCCATTGATACCAACAACGGAAATACCGGTCTTTCTTTCATAAATGTTTCATTCATAATGAAATGAGTCCTTTCTGTTATCCTGTGCCGGCTATCCTGCCGAACATCTGACTCATTATAACAGAAGGACTCATAAAAAGCATCTATTTTCTATCAAATGTTGGTATTTATTTACACCTCTAAAAATGGTATACTGTTCCGTAGGTGTGTGCCTGAAAAACAGGGTAGTTACGCCATATATTTTATACTACCAGGAGGAAACGACTATGCGTAAATTTATTGAAGAATTTAAAGAATTTGCACTGCGTGGCAATGTCATGGACATGGCTGTCGGTGTCATCATTGGAGGTGCTTTTTCCGGCATCGTGACTTCCCTCACGGACAATTTTATCAATCCGATCTTAAAATTTTTGACAGCTGGAGCAAGATATTCCCTGCATGATATCGGTGGATTTGCTTCTAACTTTTTGAGTACGGTCGTAAATTTTGTGATCATGGCGTTTATTTTATTCTGTATTATGAAAGCGATCAACACCGCTATGTCACTTGGCAAGAAAGAAGAGATTGCTGAACCAACGACAAAGATCTGTCCGTTTTGCAAAAGTGAGATCCCTCTTGCAGCAACAAGATGTGCTCATTGTACCTCCGTACTCTCCGAAGCGCAGAAAATTGAGTAAAGCAGACTTCGCATCCGGGCTCAGTGTAAATGTTTCACTGAGCCGTACAAATAAAACGCAGAAACGGAGACCGGAATGATCGTTTACGAAGAAATCGAACCAATACGGAAGACTTCCAAAAGCTATGTAGCACTTGCTGTCGTGGAGGGATATTCACAGCCCATGATCTTAAAAAAGCTGGACTGTACTAATACCGCTTTATATGAACAGCTTACCAACATACAAAATGAGCATATCGCTCGGATTTATGAGATTGAAGAACGAAACGGCTCATTATTGTTGGTAGAAGAATATGTTGATGGATTTCCTCTTAATGAGTATGTCCAGAAAATGGGACTCTCTAATGATGAGATCATTGATCTGATGCTGCAATTATGCGATGGTCTGCAAACTTTGCATCATGCAGACCCACCAATCATCCATCGAGATCTAAAACCCGGCAATATCCTCGTGTCCGAGCAAGGCATACTAAAGATCATTGATTTTGATGCCTCTCGAAGCTACAAACCGGAGCACTCCCATGATACAGTCATCATGGGTACTGCAGAATATGCTTCCCCGGAACAATATGGATTTGCCCAGACGGATGTTCGCAGCGACATTTATTCTTTTGGTGCGATTTTGTATGAATTATTATTTCAGCAAACATTGCCAAGAAACAGCTCTGCAGAGGCAGCCATCGAGCAGGCACCCACGAAAGAGTTTGTAAGACACACCGTCAAAAGGCAGCCTAACAGCCTGCATGAACTCAAAAACGACAGACAAACTTCCGCTTTACTGCAGATCATCAACCGCTGTACGATGTTTGATCCTAATGAACGCTTTTCCTCTGTGGAAGAGCTGGCGCGGGCACTTCAACAAGACCATATGAAACAACCATCCAGGCGTATTAGACATGTTAAGGAAACAAAACATTTGCTTTATTATGGCAATGCCGCATCGCTATATCCTCGTGTTAAGAGAGACGCCTATCTGATGTATGCCTTGCACAACGGATTTTCTTTGTATGAGGTGAATGATTACTTGAAAAAAAATACTCTGGAACCATTTCAAGAAGAATAGTTCCAGAGTATTCGCTTTTTCTACAATAATTTGTATAAATATTCTTTGCATTGTTCACAATAACGATTCACATCATCATCGTAATAATCACTGCCATCATCTATAATGCCACATATTCTATTGACGATAGATGCAAAAGTTTCTTTTACATCATTTTCATGTTCCAACACCTTTGCCTCCCATGCCAGATCCAGATCATCTCTATACTGTGCAATTCCGCCCATTGCTGCATCTTCACCAAAGGTAAAGGCTATTGCTTCGCGATAATACGCATCCTCCACAAATGCTACACATGAAACAAAGTATTGTATATCTCGCAGGCTTTTCATCGCCTCTCCTACATGCATCAATCGCTTCATAGCAATAACATCATCTATATTATTCGACCTGCACACTTTTTCCATTTGATCATTTAATAAAATGTTATAGGTCACTTCCAATTCCAAATACTTTTCATGTGTTGAAAGAAAATTTGTAAGATACATAACCACCTATTCCTTTCTAATTAAGATATGTTCTATCATTTCCATGTCGACAAATTCAAAATCATTTCCATCGGATATTGACATAATGCTCGTCATCATAAGATACCGCATCAGGATCCGCTTTACACTCAAATCCATGTCTATTAAGCATCTCTGCGTCACATTTTGCGTATGTATCTTTCGTTTCTGCAATCTTTATGCATAACTCCGCTTCACTGATCCAATCATGTGACCACTGCACACCATGACGATCGATCATGTCACACTCTTTATCTGATAACATTCCTCTCTTTCCACGCATAAAGCCCTGTGCAAGCTTAAGCATCTTTTTTTCTTCTTCTATCCACTTCTTTTTGTCTGTCATAGTTTTCCTCTTTTCTTGCGTTACTTTTCCT
>JALEPA010000032.1 GCA_022766515.1 Lachnospiraceae bacterium
AGGAAAAGGAAGAAGAAAAATGGGTCAGTGAAGAGAATATGTACCATCAAATGGTGTTTGGTAATATGACCTCCGTGATCCGTATGGATATTTCGCAGTGGAAAGTGTTGGACTTCACAGGTGAATATGTTTTGAAATACAAAGAGCAGGAGAGTCCTTTTGCTACGATCGCACAGCACATCCTGCTGCCGGAACAGAAGAAAGAATTTTTGGAGATTTTTTCACGGGAAAATCTCCTAAAGAGTTATGAAAATGAGCAGAGAAGTGTCTCATATACTTATTGGTGTCATCGTATCTCCGGAAAAAGGCTTTGGATGAAAGCTGTTGTAGACATGACGGGAAGAGATGACAAAGGTGTTTTTGGCTTGATCTCCATTCAGGATGTCGATCGTCAAGTCGTAGGGAGAGAAGTACAGGGACAGGTGGCAAATACCCTGGTAGATTTCTCGGCATATTACAATGTTGACGCGCGAGATGGAGAAGTATTTGCCAAAAATCCGGAATTTGAAGTGGAGGGTGTGTACGGAAAAGATGCGCTTCGGGCATTGCAGCGTAAGATCATGCCGACCATCATACCGGAAGAATATGCGTTACATAGAGAACAGCTTGGCTGGGACTGCATATATGAGAAGCTAAGCAGGGGAGAGCGCTGGGATTTTGTCTACCATGTCAAAGATCAGACGGGGAAAGTTCGTACCAAACGATTGAATGCTTTTATGCAGACGGAGTGTGGCAATGTAGCGATTGTCATGCAGCGAGACATTACGGAGATCATCGAGGAGCAGGAGGCGCAAAATGCAGAATTACAGAGTGCGCTGAGTATTGCCAATCGAGCAAGTCATGCGCGAGATGAATTTCTGTCCAGTATGAGTCATGATCTGCGAACTCCGTTGAATGGAATGATCGGAGCGGCAGAACTGCTGCGCGAGGAAGCGGGACAGTGGACCAAACAGGCACAGGAATACCTGAAAGATATCGTGTCTTCCGGACGCTTTATGCAAAATCTCATCAACAATATCATTGATTCCAATCGTATGTCGCAGGGCAAGATAACATTGAACTTGGACAAGTATACGATACAGGATCTGATCACGGACATGAAATTGATGTTTGGCGCATCATGTGAGGAAAAGGGGATCCATCTGGTATTGGATTCGGGAGAGCAGATGCGGATGGTTTATGCTGACAGGGTATGTTTGCAGCGTATCTTTAGTAATCTCCTATCCAATGCGATCAAATTTACACCGGCAGGGGGAACGATCACCATGCAGGCGATCGAACGAGAGATACTGGGTGGAAAGTATCTTGTGACAGTCGTTGTAAAAGATACCGGAGCGGGAATGAGCCGGGAATTTCAAGAGCATATGTTTGATGTGTTTACGCAGGAAGATAACGATGTCAATGTGACGCAGATCGGAAGTGGTTTAGGACTGCCGATCGCCAAAAATCTGGTGGAGCTTATGGGAGGAAGCATCCGTTGTGACAGCGTACAGGGAGAAGGAACACAGTTTACCGTATTGCTGCCATTAAAGCTTGTAGAAACGACACCTAAGCAACAACCCTATCAGGCGAGTGAGGAAGAGCCGTTACGGGAAGAATTGTTATGGGATCGACGGGTGTTATTGGCAGAGGATAACGATCTGAATGCCAAAATTGTAATACGACTGTTGGAAAGCAAGCAGATCAATGTTGAAAGAGTAGCTGACGGGCAGCAGCTTGTGAAAAAATACGAGGAAATGGCACCGTATACTTACGATGCGATTTTGATGGACATTCAAATGCCTGTTATGGATGGACTTGAGGCAAGTAAACAGGTGCGCAGGCTGCAGCGGGAAGATGCCAGGTTGATCCCGATCGTGGCATTGACGGCAAATGCCTTTGATGTAGATGTACAAAAAAGTAAATCTGCCGGAATGAACGGACATTTGATCAAACCGATCGAGCCGAAAAAATTATTCCGGACATTGGCAAAATTTTGGGAAACAGGAAAGGAATGATTGTATGAACAAGAGAACTTATAAAAAAGCAGTGACATTTAGTTATGATGATGGAATCGCACAGGATATTCGTCTGGTGGAATTGTTTAACCGTTATGGACTCAAAGCAACCTTTAATCTGAATACCGGAATACAATCACCGGAAAGTCGATTTGAGATCAACGATGTCAAGATCCATCGTATGGAACAGGAGGGGCTGGCAAAACTTTACGAGGGGCATGAGATCGCACTGCACGGATTGACCCATGCTTCGCCATCCGGCACCAAACCGGAGGAGTATGAAAAGGAATATCTGCAGGATGCAAAGAATATTGAACGACTGTATGGAATTTATCCGGTGGGGGCGGCATACGCTTATGGCGATGTCCCGGATCCGGTGGTGGATTATCTGCAAACGATAGGCATCCGTTATGCCAGAACGGTAGAAAGCACACATGCCTTTTCCCTTCCCGAAGATCCGATGCGTCTGGCAGCAACCTGTCACCACAATGATGAGCAGATTTTTACATTGGCGCATCAATTTTTGGAGGCGGAGCCTGATGAGCCGATGTTATTTTATATTTGGGGACACAGCTATGAATTTGATGTCAATAATAATTGGGATCGCATGGAAGAGCTTTGCAAATTGTTATCCGGAAGAGATGACATTTTTTACGGCACCAATGCACAGTGCTTAGGATTTCGAGAGTGAGGCTGAGTGTTTGGTAGGCTTAGTGTTAGAAACCCGTCAATTTGGCTTGTAGGATAAAAAAAGCTGTGCAATATCAGAAAAAATGGCGAAAAATCGAGGCGGTTTTTCGCTTTTTTGTGTAATACCATAATAGAAAACGAAGAAAGGAGTGTGAGGATCATGAAAAAGTCAGAGAACTGGATGGAATCAACGCTTAAAAATACAGCCATGCTTTATGAGGGAGACGAGAAAAAGAGTGCGCCAAAGTGGCGTGGCAGACTGAAATGGATCTTGATCGTTATTGTAGCTGCGATAGTAATACAGATGGCGTATGCAGGCATTTTGGCGGTGCTTGCCTGGTGTGCAGAAGGAGCCTTGACGACAGCAAGGAGTTATGGTCAGATCGAACAAAGCTTTCAGAGAGTTAATGAGAAGCAGGCAAAGTTAGTAGATCGCTATCAATTTTATGAGAAACCTTTTGCGGGAGAACAGATCGAGGGGATCAATTATGATGGTTCGTTTGGCTGCGATCATTGATGAAGTGGATGAAAGTTCGGTCGATGAAGAGCAGGACGGAGAATCGACTTATAATGGTCTTTTTGTCTGGCAACATACGGTGATCTGGAAAAGCAATGAGAACTCGTGAGCAAAAGTGTATGGATAGGGAAAAGGTGATAAATCGTGATATTGACAAGAGAAAAAGAAGTTACTGATCGTGAGTAAGTGTGACAATATAGTAGAAGAACCAAAAAGTCGGTGTCCGCAAAGTGGGACATCGACTTTTTGGTATTATAGGAAACTGTGAATGATTATTTTTGTTCCGCCTGGTGCTGCAAAGCTGCACCAACAAATCCCTTGAATAAAGGATGAGGACGGTGTGGTCTGGACTTGAATTCCGGATGTGCCTGTGTTGCCACAAACCAAGGATGAGAAGGAAGCTCGCACATTTCTACGATGCGTCCGTCCGGAGATAATCCGGATAACTTCATGCCTGCCTTCTGCAGATCCTCACGATAATAGTTGTTTACTTCGTAGCGGTGGCGGTGTCTCTCGTGAATGGTTTCCTCACCATACAGAGCATAAGCTTTGGAATCTTTATCCAATACACAAGGATAAGAGCCAAGGCGTAAAGTACCACCAATGTCTTCTATGCCATCCTGTTCCGGCATCAGGTGAATGACCGGATGAGTTGTCTGTGGATCAAGTTCGATACTGTGAGCATCGTTAAAACCGCACACATGACGGGCAAATTCCACGATAGCAAGCTGCATACCAAGGCACAGACCAAGGAATGGAATGTTGTTTTCGCGGGCATAGCGGATCGCAGAAATCTTTCCGTCGATACCGCGATCACCAAAACCACCGGGAACTAAGATGCCTGATACATCATGCAGCAATTCGTCGGCATTATCATCATTAAGTTCCTCGGAAGGGATCCATTTGATATTTACATTGGTCTTGTGAGCAAGTCCACCATGCTTTAAGGATTCTACCACACTGATATAAGCATCATGCAGAGAGGTATACTTGCCGACCAGAGCAATCGTCAC
>JALEPA010000047.1 GCA_022766515.1 Lachnospiraceae bacterium
AAATCTTCTTACAGTGGCAAGTCATATGGGACTTCGCACAGAATTTATCGGCAAAGTTGGAGCAGACATGCATGGTGCCTTTTTGAAAGAGACTTTACAAAAAGAAGGGATTGGCACGGATCATATTATTGAGGATCCGGAAACCTTTACAACATTGGCATTTGTAGCTTTACAGGACAATGGGGAACGCGTATTCTCGTTCGCCAGAAAGCCGGGAGCCGACACAAAACTGCGTGCGGTCGAGATCGATTTATCGTTGCTTGAGGACTGTAAGGTCTTTCATTTTGGTTCATTATCTTTGACAACAGATCCTGCAAAAGAAGCGACAATGACAGCGGTGCGCACGGCAAAACAGGCGGGAGCCTTGATCTCCTATGATCCAAACTACCGCAAGTCTTTATGGGAGAGTAAAGATGCGGCAATCGCCGGAATGCGCTCGGTGATCCCTTATGCGGATGTTATGAAAGTGTCAGAGGAGGAATTGGAGCTGCTGACCGGAAATGTCGACTATGCACAAGCTGCGAAGGACATCTTAGCAATGGGTCCAAGTTTGCTTGCAGTGACAATGGGCGGTGACGGAGTGTTACTGGTGACGGCAGAAAACCGGGAACAGATCCCCGGATTTACCGTGAAAGCAGTCGATACAACAGGCGCGGGTGATTCTTTTTGGGGAGGTTTCCTAAGTCATTATTTAGGCTACCATAAAGACAGGCAGGAGCTTACCTGGGAAGAATGGAAAACATGTGCGGTGTATGGAAATGCTACGGCGGCGCTGTGCGTTGGAAAGCGTGGTGGGATTCCTGCGATCCCGACAAAAGAGGAAGTGGAGCAGTTTGTTGCAAGGAATAGCAGGGATTGCTAAAAATAGAAGAAAATCATAAAAAATTAAAATCCTAAGTATAGTTTCAAAAACTGTATTTAGGATTTTTAAAAAAATCTAAAAATAGTATACAAAGTTTTTGCACAACCTTTGTGAGATCTATACAAAAAAGTCTATGATTCGGTCGTGAATGATCTGTGATGGTGCCTGTAAAATATAGAAATATTAGAAGAAACTATGAATGAAAATACTGTAAAAAATCGGAAAAATAATCTGACACCCTATGTGTTAAGCTGTGTTAGGACTGTAATGAATGTATGCATTTGCTGGTTCATGGCAGGATGTAATGGAATACGAAAGAAACAATATATGGAGGAAAGACAATGGATTATACGAATGTTACAAATGAAGAATTAGAAAACTTAGTAAAGAGTAGAGACATGGAAGCAATCTGTGAATTGGGAGATCGACTTTTATATGGGAAAAATGGTCAAGCGATTGATTATGGTAAGGCGTATCGTCTGTTCACAAAAGGTGAAGCAAGGGGTGTAAAGAAAGCATATAAAGGATTGGCGGATATGTATCAAAATGGATGGTATGTAGTCAGAAACGAAGAAGTTGCCAGAGATTATTATCAAAAAGCAGGGGAGCAGGTGCCACCAATTCCACCTACCCCACCGAAGCCAACACCAACACCGCATTCAAGTCCGCAGCCGGGACAGCAGATGGATCTGCAAGCACAGTTAGATACAGCAGAACAGATGCGTGCAGATGGAGACTATACTGGAGCAAAACAGGTATGTATGCAAGTGTTGCAGATGACACAGGTGATACAAAATGGTTCTATGCAGTACAGTGGAAATGATGATCTTGAGATGGTGGAAGCAAATGCCAATTGGACACTGGCATATATCGCCTTTAATATGCAGCAATTTGGAGAGATGGATAATTATATCATGCAAAAAAATGTATTAGGATTACATCCTTGGAGCATTTATTTACAATATGTAGCGCATATGCAGACGCAGGCATCATCGCTTGTGATGGAGCAGGATCTTACTACTTTGAACAGTGTACGCGATAATCCGTTTTTGACACAGAGCCAGAGAGGTGACATTTACGCGGCGATCGGTGAGATGCTCATGGAAGGATATGGAAAGGCACAGGGATTTACACCGCAGCAGGCAAATGACTTTTTCAAGGTAGCTGCTGAAGAATGTGGAAATTCGTATGCGCAGGATCAACTGAGATAAAGATAAT
>JALEPA010000071.1 GCA_022766515.1 Lachnospiraceae bacterium
CTCCACAATTCACTTCAAAGCCTAAAATCTAATTGTTTTCAATTAATAATATTGCGCTACTATTTCTATCTAAAGTACCAACTCTCCCATTTCCATTGGCAGATTCGTTCATATACCAGAATCTCGCATTTTCACCTACACATGCAAAAGTGCTCTATAATGAGATTTTAGATTTTGAACACCGTGGTTCACAATCTACTCATCCGGAAAAACAGAATAAAATTTGCATACTATTTTATTTCTTCTGCTGTGTTGCCATATAGGCATCACATACCTCTTCCACTTCTCCAATCTTCATAATATCACCCTTATTGATCCATACCGCATGATCGCATAAATTTTTTACCTGGTCAATGGAATGAGATACAAATAGCAGCGTCGTTCCTCCGCTTAACATTTCTGCCATGCGCTTCAAACATTTTTGCTGAAATGCATAGTCACCAACTGCCAACACCTCATCTACGATCAAAATATCCGGGTCTACGATGGTCGCAACTGCAAAGCCGAGTCTTGCCCTCATACCGGAAGAAAAGTTCTTGATCGGTGCATCCAAGAAATCCTGCAATTCTGCAAATTCCACAATCTCATCAAAGTGTTCTCTCATATATTCCATAGAATGTCCTAATATCGTTCCATTCAAAAAAATATTTTCTCTTGCCGTCAGATTCTGGTCAAAACCAGCTCCCAATTCCAGCAGTGGCGAAATATTTCCATTACGAATAATTTCTCCTTTGTATGGTTTTAACACACCACAGATAGCTTTCAGTAATGTTGACTTACCAGAACCATGTGATCCGATGAGCCCCCAAGCCTCACCTATCCTTATTAGAAAGGAAGCATTTTTTACTGCCAAAAACTCCTGAAAAAGAAGTTCTCTCTTGACTAATTTTACAAAATACTCTTTCAAATTATCTATTTTTTCAGATGCCATATTAAATCGGATCGTCACATCTCTGACATCGATCACTACCTCATTCTCCATCTTTATCCTCCATTCTGCATCCATTTTTATGCCGAAATTCTCGTCTGTTTTCGTCTAACCCCACTCTGTTTGATACCTCTTCTTCATTGTTCACTCTAAACATAAAGAATAAATTTATCCTGCTTCTTAGCAAATACCCAAGTACCAAAAATCAGCATAATAACCGCATCAATACAACCGTACAAGATCATATGGTGATCCGGAAATACACCATACAATGTCAAACAACGAAGCTGGGTAATATACGCATACATCGGATTCAAATGCACAACCAACCAATGCAACTTGTCCGGAAGAAATTCTACTGGATAAAACATCGGTGTCAAATACATCCATGCAGTTACAACTGCATTGTAAATGTACTGAATATCACGAAAGAATACATTCATCGCTCCCAAAAACATTCCCAGTCCGACTACAAATACATATAACTGGAATACAATGAGCGGGAATAACAATAAATACCACGAAAAACATCCCTTAGTAAATATCATAACCAAAAGCAAAGCACCGAATGAAAAAATACAATCGATCAATCCACTGGTCACTTTAGATACCACAAAAACATATTTCGGTAAATATGTTTTCTTGAGCAATGGTGCATTTCCGGTGATCGTACTCAACGCCTGTCTGGACGAAATATTCATAAAGTTAAACAATACCTGTCCACTCATCAAATATACAGGATAGTTGGGAATATTTCTATTATGAAACATATTTGAGAATACAATTGCCATGATGATCATAATAAACAATGGATTCAAAATGCTCCATAAATATCCCAAAACACTTCTGCGGTATTTTAGTTTCAAATCTCTCTGCACTAATTGCCCCATCAAATCTTTATATTGTATAAAGCCTTTGATTCTTGCAATAAATAGCCTCATTCGTTAATCCCTTCTTTCTGTCTGCTCCAACTGTAAATATTCCTTCCAGAATATCTGAGATGTTAATTCATGATACCTCTCTTGGTATTGCTCTGCCACTTTCGCATATTGCTTTTTTAACAACTTTGCCACACGAATATAGCGTGCAAGCGTCACAAATAGCATTTTCCATTGACGCTTTGTTTCAAATCCCATCCCTGTATCAGGATCATAATACAATACTTTTCCTGCACGATAAAGCTCCGTTGCATGACAACCCATCTGCAAAGTCGTTAGTTTTCTTTTAGCAGGAAGTAACCAGCCGTTTAGAGAATACCTGTGCTTTTTATCAAATTTATACTGGTAGTACAAACGATCTTTTGAAAGACCCTTCTGCTCCACTCCCAGTTGCTTTAATTCAGCAGAAACATCAGTAAACGCATACCCTTCCCCTCTAATTTCATCATGTAATTCAACAGGATCCGTTTCTTTCAAGAAATCTACTCCCCGCAAAAAATCTTCCACACCTCGTATCGTCAGGCATTGATCCTCATACCGATACTTTAGCAGTTGATGAATCAAATGGCGAAACACCTTTTTGCATGCCTGTCCTGCCGTATATTGCGGCAAATGAATGGCATTCATGATCAAACTGTTTCGCATATCATAGTATTCCATTGAAGATGCTTTCCGATTTTCAAAGGAATCATGCCATACACCAATCCCATTCATCGTCATAATGGCATCTTTATGTCGTAAACCGTATTCAATGTCATCCATATGAATAAAAAATGGTAATGGTAGATTATCATTTCCCTGGTTGAAAGGAATTCCACAATACCACCATCCATTATATTGAATCGGAACTTCTTCCTCATTCCTTAATAACTGATCTTCTTCCCGTAAGTCAATTCCATTTTTTACAAATTGTACATAATTGACATCCCAGCACTCTCCTTTTGCATGCTGTATCGAAGGAAAATCATTACGCAAAAGGCTTCCGCCAAGCATTGCGCCTGCATATCTAGGGCTTGAATGTGTAAACAATTGATAAGTTCTATAAATAACTTCCGGCTCCAGCCGAATATCATCATCCATAAAGATCATATGCGTCCAATTCAACTGTTTGTCTCTCTGCGCTTCCAACATACACCTTGCGAACCCACCGGATCCACCTACATTCTTGTTTCTAAAAAGGTAAACACCTTTTCTGGCAAAGTCAGACAACGAAAGTGTTCCACCATTATCTGATACAAATATGCCAAAACTGTCTTCTTGCAAGGCATCCCAACATTGAACTGCATCAACCATCAACTGCACATTTTTGATAACATAGGGTTCTCTTCGGAATGTACAAATTCCCACCGCCAAATGAACATCTCTCGTGTAAGGAATCACCTCTCCTATCAAACTGCCATCATACCATACAGATGCCTGTAATGCCTCTATTTTCAAATAGATACAGCCCTTCAAAGAGTTTGCCTGAAATTGATAACTCCATGCTCCCCGCTCAGATCTCTCCACCTCTTCCGCATAAAGCATACGCTTTTCTGTCTTTCCGTCAGAGTCGTTCCAAGCATTCCAAACCTCAATCTTCAAATGCCCTTCTATTTGTAAATGAATACTGTATAAAGCAACTTCCGTATATTCTTTCCACTTGTCAATATAAACCCCATTAAAATATGTGAATGTCGACAAACAATCGCCATCATGCAATATGATTTTATCTTGTTTGATCTCACCTTTTTGTCTGTCCCATTTTATGTACAGATCATCTCTTTCATTCTGTGTCTCTTCTCGCCACACAAAATGTTGCAGACCGTTCTGTTCTAACATCACACCACCTCCTATTCCGACATACCATTCTGCTTTCTCAACACCCTGCTTGCCACACCATACAATATGTAATGACTCTTTCGCAGCAAACGAAGTGCCTTATTTTCACAACTGCGATACACTTGAGGATATTGATTTTTGATCAATTGTTCCATATCACAGATCTTTTGTTTCGCCTGTACAGAAGGTGTAAAGCTTAAATAAATCTTTATCTGGCTTGTCTCCAGTCTTGCCGCTGCTTTTGCCAGGTACGCTTTCTTTTCCGTCTCCGCACTATCCATGTTTTGGTACAGCCGCAAAACGCTCTGCAGTACCGTTTCATGATGTGAACAGTTCTTTCGCATATTTGCAAGATTCATGCTCTGTCCATCCATACCAAGTCGATATTGATACACAGGATTTTCCAAAAAGACAACTGTCTGCACATAAGGGATTGGATTCAACACATACTGTGCATCCACATAGAAACAGTGTTCCGTCAGTGCAAACGGATGATCCTTTAACAGTTCCGTGCGAAAAGTCACTGCATGCATGTTCAAATAGACCCTCGCTGCTATGTCCCGAAAGTCGTACAGTGTCTCATATTGTTTTCCGTCAAAATCCGTTGTGATCGTTCGCAGCACTTTTCCATCGTGCCAATCGACCCAATGATAATCCGTCACCACAATATCCGGCTTTGTCTGACAGTGTCCCAAATAGTGTACAAGTGACCGTAATCCTTCCTTCTCTACCCAATCGTCTCCATCTACCGTTTTGAAAAATGCTCCCGTTGCTTCTTTCATTCCACGATTAACCGTGGAACCATGCCCACCGTTCTGCTTTGTGATGATCCGAAAAGTAGACGGATACTGCTCTTCATACTTCTTTGCCAACGCCACCGTATGATCTGAAGATCCGTCATCGATCACCAGCACTTCCAGCTGATCCATAATGTCCTCGATCACAAAGGATTGTAAACACTCTTCTATAAAGTCTTCCACATTATATGCGGCTACCGATATTGTCAAAACCTTATTTTGTGGTGTCATCGATCTGTCTCTCCTCTTCAATCTCCTGATAGATCTCTCGCATTTTGGCAGCAACGACTTCTAAAGAAAAGGCTTGTACCCGTTTCTTATTCCATTCTCCCATCTGCTGTCTTCTCTGTGCTCTTGGGATTGCCTTCTCCCCTTGCTTTTCCGTAAACAAGCGCCGTATCTTGACCGCATAATCTACCGGATCAAATCCCTGTACCAGATAGCCGCCTTTCCCATGTTCAATCAAATCTCTGACACCTCGAATGTCAGATGCGATCACCGGCAGTCCACAGGTCATTGCCTCCATTACCGCTACCGGAAGTCCCTCCTGATACGAAGGAAGCACAAAGGCATCCGCTTGACAAAGCACTTCACTCACCTCATTGACATATCCGGCAAAAAACACTTTGCGCTCCAGTTGCAGGTCTTGTACCTGCTGCCGCAATGACTCTTCCCTGTCACCGCTTCCGCACACAATATAAACCAGATCCAGATCTTTCACTTCTGCCATTGCCCGGACCACCAGACTGTTGTTTTTTCTTGCAGATAGTTCACCTACACTGATCAGCAATTTGGTGTCTTCTGACAAACCAAATTCCTGACGAAGATCTCGCTGCCGCAGGGAATCCTTTTTCTTGCCGGCACTTTGCAATTTTGCACCGACTCCCGGCACATAGACAACCTTTCCACGGATTGGAAAATGTCCTGCTCTCTCATAATCTTCCCCATTGATCACGATCAGACGGTCCGTGTATCTGGCAAGATAGCGTTCCACCGGATAATACAGCCAGTTTTTCCAAGGAGCTCCACTGTAAAAATGAAGCCCGTGTGCCGTGTATAAAACCGGCACCTTCCTGCCTGTCTTTTTACGGACAGCATTTGCCGCCAGTCTTCCAACTACAGCGGACATTGGCATATGACAATGAATCAGATCAAAGGATTCCTGTTCCATCAATTCCACGAGCTGACGATATGACTTTTTGACTGCGGGCGAAAACGGAGACTTTACAAAGTCGATCTGATGCGTAATGATCCCTGTTCCCTCCAGCCGACTGTTATCTTTGCCATATACGACATTATTCAGATCTGTGGCATAGTGAACTTCATATCCCATCTGCTGTAAAATTTTTACATTATTCATTTCATGCTGTGGTACAAAACCACTCACTCTCGTCACTAATAATGCTTTTTTCATGTCTTTTTATAATACCTTGGATAAAAAGTCCTTGAGGCGTTCATTTTTTGGATTTGCAAATAACTCCTCCGGTTTCTCATCCTCCTGAATCGTTCCATCGTTAATAAACAGCACTCTGCTCGCCACTTCCCTGGCAAATCCCATCTCATGCGTTACCACAACCATTGTCATGCCTTCCGCTGCCAACTCCTGCATCAGCGTCAACACTTCTCCTACCATCTCCGGATCCAACGCAGAGGTTGGCTCATCAAAGAGCATCACATCCGGATTCATCGCAAGTGCGCGGGCGATCGCTACACGCTGTTTCTGTCCACCGGACAGCTGTGCAGGATAACTGTCCGCTTTATCGGACAGACCAATTCTGGCAAGCAACTGATCTGCTTTCTGCTTCGCCTGCTCCTTATCCAGCTTTCCTCGCTGTACCGGTGCAAGCATAATGTTTTCGCGGATGGTCATGTTTGGGAACAGATTAAACTGCTGAAATACCATTCCGATCTTCTCTCTCATCGTATCAATGTTGACGGACTCATCCGTAATATCTGTTCCTTCAAACAATACCCTTCCTGCTGTTGGCTCTTCCAACAGATTCAATGAACGCAAAAAGGTTGATTTTCCACAACCGGAAGGACCAATGATCGCGATAACCTCTCCTTTGCTGATCTCCACATCAATTCCTTTGAGCACCTCATGATCCCCAAAGCTTTTCTTTAATCCATCTACATGGATCAATACCTCTGTTTGACTCATATTTCCTCTCATTCTGCTGCCATTTGCAGCGATCCATTTATACCGATCATCAACTGTCTTTTATGATAGCATCCAGCCGATGATCGATCTTTTCCTGCTCTATCGTTCCTGTTCACGAAGTTTTTTCTCTAAGCGATTCACTCCAGCCGTCAGAACCATTACGGTTATCAGATACATCAATGCTACTGCAAGCAACGGCATATATGCCTCATAAGTAATGCTTCGGATAATGTCTCCACCCTTGGTGAGATCCATAAATCCAATGTATCCACTGATAGAAGTCTCTTTGATCAGCACAATAAACTCATTTCCAAGAGCCGGTAAAATATTCTTGAATGCCTGTGGAATGATAATGTGACGCATTGTCTGACTATAACTGAGACCTAAGCTTCTTCCTGCCTCAAACTGTCCATGATCGACTGACATAATACCGGAGCGGAATACCTCCGCTACATACGCTGCCGAGTTTAAACCAAATCCAATAATCGCCACTAAGAGCTTATTCTGAACAGATGACAACAATACATAGTAAATGATCATCAACTGTACCACAGCAGGTGTTCCACGCATTACTGTCAAATAGATCTTACAAATGGCATTTAGCAATGGAAGTGAACCGTTTCGATCATAGTTAGTGCGTATCAATGCGATCAAAAGACCTAATACGATACCGATCACGATCGCAAAAAAAGTAATGATTACTGTATGACCAAATCCTGTCACCAAATACTGGTAACGATGATCCTTGATAAAGTTATTGTAGAAAGAATCCTTAAATGACTGCTTCTGTGCACTTACACTGTGATCGCGCACAATAATTACCTGCTTTGCATTGGTATAAGTGATCGAGAAATCAACATTTTTCAAACGATCCTCTGTCACCGTCATACCTGCTGCTCCCACATCTACTTTGCCGGATGTCACAGCGGTAATGATCGAATCAAACTCCATGTTCTGAATGTCCAATTTCATTCCCAGCTTGTCACAAACTGCCTGCATCATATCTGCATCAATTCCAATGACCTTTCCCTGATCAAAATACTCATAAGGAGGGAATTCTGCATTGGTTGCCATTGAAAGTGTCCCAGCACTTCCCTTATTGTTCTTATCCGGCACATACGGATCTTTTCCTGCATTTTCCCCAATGTAGTAGTCCGTGATCTTTTTCATCGTACCATCTTCCTGCATGTCCTCTAAAGCGGAATCAATCTTTGCCTTCAACTCTGTATTGCCTTTTGCCAGGCAGACTGCATATTCCTCATTTGCAAATTCTTCTTTCAGAATCTTCAATTCATTATTTTTTTCCTGAAATGCCTTTGCCGGCTGTTCATCAATGATCACGCAGTCGATCTTGCCGATCTTCAATGCCTGGATAGCGTCACCGCCTTTATTAAAACGCTCTACGCTTGTTCCTTTGTTTTCCTCCGCATAATCTGTCGCATAAATATCACCGGTCGTTCCGATCTGTACACCAATGCGCTTTCCTGCAAGGTCATCCACTTTTGTGATCGTGTTTTTAGCAGCTTTCTCCTGCTGCTTGTTCGCTGCTTCCTGCTTGTAGGCGATAATCCCTCCGGCAATCGCCACAAGTAAAAGCAATATTACTATTTCTAAGATCCATTGTTTCTTTCTTTGTTTTCTCACTTTTTTCCTCCTTATCCTCTATCGCAGCCACTGCAGACAGTCTTCTGCCTTTTCTGCAAAACGGGTTGCTCCATAAGATTCCAACAATGCTCTGTCCCTAAATCCCCATAATACGATGACGCTGTCTAATCCTGCATTCGCCGCTGTCTGTACATCTACCTCAGAGTCTCCAATATACACGGCGTCTTTTTTGTCGACCTGTAATTGATCCAATATGTACTCCACGCCATCCGGTGATGGTTTGCGGTTCATGCCCGGACGCTCCCCCACCGCAATGTGAAAAAGACCCGAAAAATAATCCTGGCACAATTCCTGCACGGCTACATCTGCTTTATTTGACAATACCGCCGTCTGCACCCCTTCTTCTAACAGTGCTCGAAGAAGGTCCGTTACGCCCTCATAAGGCTTTGTCTTGTCTGCGCAATGCTTCTGGTAATACTCCATAAACTCCTGGTGGATTTGATTGATCTCTTCCACCGATAATCCCTCCGGCACTGCCCGTTCGATCAGCTTGCGGATTCCATTTCCCACGAACCGTCTGATCTCGTCAATGCTGTGTTCCGGATAGCCATGTGCTCGCAACACGGCATTGGTACTGTCTGCCAGATCATCCAAAGTATTTAATATCGTCCCATCCATATCAAAAATCGCCAGCTTGTATTTCATAGCGGATCTCCTTTCGATGTGTCCCATTAATTAATTTATCTCATATCATCAAGAATTGCTACACTATGAGCATTTTTCTTATCCTATAAAAGCCCCCTCCGACAATCCCGCCAGAGAGGGCTTTTGTTTGTTATTTTTTTAACTGTTAAATTGTACTAATGTCTAGCTAACAGACATTATACTCTCTTCAGATACTCGCTTGTGCGTGTGTCGATCTGAATCACATCACCAGTCTCAACAAAAAGAGGTACATTTACCTGTGCTCCTGTCTCAACGATAGCAGGCTTATTAGCACCTGTTGCTGTATCACCCTTGAAACCAGGCTCTGTCTCTGTTACTTCCAACTCAACGAACATTGGAGGTTCGATTGCGAATACCTCTCCACCATGAGAAAGCATCTTTACCATCTCGTTCTCTTTCACGAACTTCAAAGCATCTCCAACCTGATCTGCTGTCATATCAATCTGGTCATATGTCTCTGTGTTCATGAAGTGATACATATCATCGCTGTACAAATACTGCATATCTGCACGCTCAATATGAGCCTGTGGACATTTCTCGGTTGGACGGAATGTCTTCTCTACTACACCGCCACTCTTAATATTCTTTAATTTTGTACGAACAAAAGCAGCGCCTTTACCAGGCTTTACATGCTGAAATTCAATTACCTGATATACATTTCCCTCAAATTCAATGGTCAAACCATTTCTAAAATCACCTGCTGATACCATGCTATAAAATCCTCCTTAATTGTATATGCGTATCGTTCCATACGCAAAATCCTTTATCCATTTTACCTTATTTTGTCGTATATTTCAAGGCTTATATGCATTTTCTTGCTAACATCATTTTTCAGCTCATTAATTTTTCCTAAAAAATTTTACAAAAACTTTCCTATAGTTCCTTGATGATCTTATCTGCCACCTGCTCCGGTGTACAGCCGTCTGTCGGGATAACGGCATCTGCTGCCGCCTGATATTTCGGTGCTCTGGCATCCATCAGCTTTGTAATATACGGAATATTCATATTTCCATTGAGTAACGGTCTGTTGGTACTATCCTTGACATGCTCATAGATAGTCTCCGGTGTTGCCGTCAAAAGCACAATCTTTCCCTGTGCCTTCATCTTCTCAACATTTTCTTCGCGCATGACCATACCGCCACCACAAGATACGATTGCCGGATCCAGCTGTTTCAGCTGTTCGATCGTCTCTGTTTCCACTTTACGAAAATATTCTTCCCCTTCATCCTCAAAGATATGAGAAATCGCCTTTCCCTCTTTTTCAACGATCATGGCATCGGTATCCACTTCTTTTGCACCAAGTTTCTCACTTAATTTGTGTGAAGTAGTCGTCTTTCCTACCCCCATAAATCCGATCAAAAAGATGTGCTCTTTCAATGTTTTTGTCATCTGCTCTTCTCCTTTTTCTATCCGTTTTACTGTTACTATTTTGTGGTAACAGGCTATCCTTCCTTAATCGCCAATGTCTTTAACATTTCCTGTAATCGATCCAACTCGATCTGTCCCGGTGCACTTGCTTTGCCAGCGCATCCAAAAGTAACATCTGATCCATATAGCGCACCTGCCACGCGGCTGACAGCCCCCAGACTTCCCATCGACATTGTGATCACCGGACCATTTCCCAGTCTCTCTTTCACACGCATGGTCACCTGCATAAGACGCATGACATCTTCTCTGTTCTGTGGCATGACTGCCATTTTAGGGATCGCCACCCCCATTTCCTTCATCGCCAGCAAGCGGTTATACATTTCCTGGTCAGAAGGTGTCTTATCAAAGTCATGATACGAGCCGATCACCTGTGCCTGGTCTTCTGTCTGCAATTCCTGTACCAGACAGCGTACCGGTTCATGGCACAATTCTGCAGCAATCTGCTCAGGTGTGTTTTTTTCCAGATCGCCTTCTTCCGTGCGATACCCCCAAAAGGCTTCCACATCAATATAATCTGCAAGCTTTGTCTGTCCGACCTGACATAAAATATCACTGTATTTTGCAAAAGAAATCGCAGTCTCTCCGCCTTCTCCTGCTGTACGGATCGTAAACAATAATGGTTTCTTTCCCAATGCTTTTCGGAGTTTCTGCAAAGTTTCAAGCAGCTTATCCGGCTCAAATAAATGTTCAAAATAATCAGCCCGCCACTCGATGAGATCAGCAGCCGATCCACTTAACTCTTTGCCCGCTCGAACGATCTCACTCTCTGTTTTGCCCACGATCGGCACACAGATTTTAGGCATTTCTGTCATAAATTTCAATCTTCTTTCCGTACGCTCGTTCACACATTTCCTCCTTTTTGCTCCGCATAGCGAACATTTTCCAATCATCAAAAAGAAAGGCACCCGGAAATATCCAGATGCCCCTCCGTATATTACAGGAGATTTACTGTTCGTCATCATCCCCCAGGGTATTTTTTACCGCAGCGGTAATCGCTACCGTTGCCGCTACT
The DNA here is from genome assembly GCA_022766515.1 of Lachnospiraceae bacterium. Taxonomy (GTDB): domain Bacteria; phylum Bacillota; class Clostridia; order Lachnospirales; family Lachnospiraceae; genus Butyribacter. Next base: position 11,414 of record JALEPA010000071.1, read on the forward strand.
ACTACAACCACAGCAAGTAATACAACTGCTGCCGGAATAATCAGAATTCCCAAAATAAATCCCCTCCTTTGGAAAAATTAGTTGTTGATCAACTTATCCTCTTCGTTGTTCCAGCTGTACAACTTACGGATCTCTTCTCCAACCTTCTCTGATGGATGCTCAGATGCAAGTTTTCTAAGAGCCTTGAAGTGTACCTGACGACCTGCTGGAGACATATCTAACAAGAAGTCTTTTGCGAATGTACCATCCTGAATATCAGAAAGTACCTGCTTCATTGCCTTCTTCGTATCCTCTGTTACGATCTTAGGACCTGTAATGTAATCACCATACTCTGCTGTATTAGAGATAGAATATCTCATTCCTGCGAAACCTGACTGGTAGATCAGATCTACGATCAGTTTCATCTCATGGATACACTCGAAGTATGCATTTC
>JALEPA010000150.1 GCA_022766515.1 Lachnospiraceae bacterium
TATCGGTGCTGACAGAAATTGCTTTAGGGGTATTGATCTATGCCGTTTCGATAGGGATGGGACGCAAAAAAGAAACCATACTGCAGATCAAGCGTCAGGTTTCACCGGTGATGAATAGTGCAGGAAGCGGTTATATCCGGATGCCTCATCATTCCGGGGATTATCTGAGCAGACAGACATTGGTCAGTATCATGCTAGTCATTATTCTGGCGACGATCTTCTTCTTTGTCATCTATTTATTGTTGTTCATGAAGAAGATCATCAAGGATATGCAGTATGTATCGGATCACATTGCACATATTGCTTCCGGGGATACGATTGAGCCGATCGATCTGGGACGGCGGGATGAGATTGGAGAGATTGCTCATAAGGTCAATGAAATGACGAAGAGGATCGATGATCTGATGTATTCCGAGCGAGAAGCATTACAAAGCAATAAAGATCTGATCACTTGTGTGGCGCATGATCTGCGCACGCCGATCACATCCGTCAAAGGCTATTTGGATCTGGCATTAGACACGAAACATTATGAATTGGAGCAGCGACAGAAGTTTGTCAAAACAGCACAGGATAAGGCAAATCGCTTGGAATATCTGATCGAGGATCTGTTTCGGTATACCAAGTTGATGAGTGGAGAGATTTGTCTGCATAAATATCCGATGGATCTCGTGCAGCTTGTCAATCAGATGGTTGAGGAGTTTTATCCATTGTTTCAAGAGCAGCATTTAGAGTGTGTGACGATGATCCGGGCAAAACAGATCACCTTATGTCTCGACGGAGAATTGATCGCAAGAGCTGTGCAAAATTTATTGAGCAATGCGATCAAGTACGGATGCGATGGCAAAAGAGTGTTGGTAGAGTTGGAAGAACTGACGGGAGAGGTGCAGCTACGCGTTACCAACTTTGGAAGAGTGATCCCGGAGGAGAGCCTGGAGCATTTGTTTGATAAGTTTTACCGTGTGGAAAATTCCAGAAGCCGCATGACAGGGGGAAGCGGTTTGGGATTAAATATCGCACAGGAGATCATCCGACTGCACGGGGGAGAGATCAAAGTAACCAGTGATATCAATGGAACATGTTTCATTGTGGCATTGCCACAGGAAGCAGAACAAGAGCAGGGGGAATAAGAGGAAAGGGGTATCGTTGTGAAAGAACAAATTTTGAGGGAAACAAAAGGAAAAGGAGAAGAAATGTTACGAAAAACAGTTGGTGGTTTGAGTTTGCTTGGCATGATCGCTGCGTTTGTTATATTAGGGATCATGTGTTGCATGGCATTTCAGAAAGGTGCATCTGCGGAATCTGTTCAGGTGTATTCGGCAACGCTGGAGCAGGACGGTGTCGTTTGCGATGTTACCGTTGATGCACAAAGAGAGGGAGAAGCACAATACAAAGATGTACCGTTTCAGGTATCCATCCGAAATCAGGGAAAGGATTTTAAGGGATATCTGTGCATCTTCACGGGAGAAAGCCAGGGAAAGACAGTGCAGTATCGCAAATATATTGCACTTGCCAAAGATGAACACAAAGACTTTACTTTTACGGTCACAACATCAAAATACCAAGGCACTGTAACGATTGGCTTTTCTGATAAGGAAGGCAAGATTGGAAATACGACATCTCTTGCGATCTCGGATCAGAAAGATACATCTGTAGATGCGTATGAAGTGGACGACGGTTATTATTATGATTACGATTATCTGCGAGAGGGAGTGAGTACGGGAGAGACAGACCTGATCCCTAACATAGCACTCTATGTTCTGGTATTGTTAGTCTATATTATTTTCGTGGGACCGGTAGCGTATATGCTGTTGCGTCGCAGGCATAAAAGACAACTGCTGTGGGTGGTTGTACCGGCTTCGGCAGTGATCTGTTCCATTTTGATCTATCTTTTGGGAACAGGCACGAGGATTCAAAATCCTTATGTAACCTATCTGTCGCAGTTGACGGTTGGCGAGGGAAACACGGATGTTTTGCATACGACATTTGCACTGACAAGTCCTAATAATGGGGATTATCAAGTGGAGGCGAAAGACAATGGATCGATCGCACCCGGCTTTGGACTATACGGGGGAATTTATGATGTGACGAAACAGCAAACAGATGACAAACTCATTTTAGAGAAAGGCAAGGATAAGACAAAAATTTTGGTGAAAGATTCTGCAGCATTTGATAAGAATTTCTTTCAAAATGATCAGAAAGTGGATGCAGACGGGCAATTTACACTGACAGGAGTCTCTGCTACAGAGCAGGGGCTGACGGGTACGATCACCAATCATCTTTCTTATGATGTAGTAGATACGATCGTGGCATTGAATGGGAAGATCTGTCGTATTGGCACATTGAAACAGGGGCAGTCGTATGATCTTAGCAAGATCAAACAAAACGATGTCTGGACGATGAATGGAATTGATGAATGGGAAGAAATCATCAATATCATGTATACCGGGGACATGGATGGATATAATGTGGACAATGCTGCCCAAATGCGTAGAATGATGCTTTTGAAATATTATGGGCTAACACATTTGTCGACCGATGAGAACACAGGGGAGCTGATATTTGATAACAGCAATGTTGTATACGGTTTCCGTGCAGATGGCGAGGAGACTGCGTTTACCAAAATGTTTGAATTGAATAAATATGGGGAAACAGCTGTGGCACAGCCGATCAAGAACACGGATGTGTCAACGACAAATTAACATCAGCATAGGTAGAAAACCATACAATAAGGAGGGAAAGAGGGAAATGGTAGAGATCAGAGGACTTACAAAACGATTTGGTAAATTTTTGGCTCTGGATCAGTTAGATCTGAACATTGAGGACGGAGAGATGTTTGGCTTTGTCGGACCAAATGGAGCAGGAAAAACGACAACGATGAAAATCATTTCCGGTCTGCTTCCGGCAACGAGTGGAGCAGCTACGGTGAATGGGATCAATGTTTTGACAAAGCCGGAAGATATCAAACGAGTGATTGGATACATGCCTGATTTTTTTGGTGTGTATGATAATCTTAAGGCGATGGAGTATATGGAGTTTTATGCGTCGATGTACGGGATGTGTGGACCGGAGGCGACAAAACATTGCCAGGAACTAATGGAGTTAGTGGATCTGGGAGATAAAACAGACTGCTATGTAGACGGATTGTCGCGAGGTATGAAGCAGCGCCTGTGTCTGGCGAGATGTCTGGTGCATGATCCACAACTGTTGATCTTGGATGAGCCTGCATCCGGTTTGGATCCAAGAGCGCGTTTTGAAATGAAAGGCATCTTGAAAAAGCTTAACAAACAAGGCAAGACGATCATCATCAGCTCGCACATTTTATCGGAGTTAGCAGAGATGTGTACGACAATAGGAATCATCGATCAGGGTAAAATGATCTTAAAAGGTACTGTGGATGAGATCATGCACCAGTTCAATATGGCAAATCCGATCGAGATTCAGGTGATGGGAGAATTGGACAAAGCACTTCGGATCTTAAAAGAAAATCCGTTGGTAGAAGATATTTCTGTCAATAGCAGTGCATTACTCGTGCGTTTTCGGGGAGATGAGGAAGCAAAAGTGACACTTCTAAAGGCATTGGTAGAACAGGGCGTGGCAGTGACTTCTTTTGCAAGAGAGACCGGAAATCTGGAAGAGTTGTTTATGCGTATCACCGAAAAGAGGGAGGTGCTTTCTAAATGAAAAATATAGTAAAATCACATTCAATAGCGGAAAAGTGTAGCAGGATCCTTCACAATCCGGTATTTATCAAAGAAACAAAATTAAGAGTCAGAAATATAAAGTTTGCGGTAACGATCCTAGTGTATAATTTGATCTTACTGATAATCGCAGCGTATGGCTTTGAGGTAATGTATCATGCGGCATGGGATGATTATGTGGATTATGGTCAAGTGCTCTTTGTATATATGGCTTTGGTATTTTTGGAATGTATGATGGTAGCATTTCTGGTACCGGCATTTACCGCCGGAAGCATTGCGGGAGAGCGCGAGAAACAAACCTTAGATATCTTATTGACGACTCCAATGCGTCCGGGTGAGATCGTTTGGGGAAAGCTGTTTGCTTCTGTTTGCATGGTGGTACTCTTGGTTATTTCCAGTTTGCCAATTTTATCTCTGATCTATACGATCGGTGGGGTGTCGCTGATGGAAATGCTGCAGTTTGTGGGTTTGATCATAGTAGCAGCAATTTATTTGGGTAGTATCGGTGTCTGGGCATCTACTTTTATCCGCAGGACGGTACCGGCAACAGTATTTACTTTTGGTGGACTGGTCATTGTCTGTGCTGTCAGCTTTGTCATCGTAGGTGCCGTTTATATCTTATATTATACTTTTGGAATAGATCTCAGTTCAGGTATGGAGGTGACAGAAGGTGCGGTAGACATCAGTTTTATATTGCTCATTCTGTTGATCAATCCGGCAGTGAGTCTCATAGAAATGCTGACGGGACAATTTTCCGGAACGAGCCTGATGAAACTTATGAACGAGAGTTTTAGTGGAGACTACAGTACCGGACTTCCAAACTTTTTGCTGCAGCACTGGTTTGTGATCAGCTTGATTGTACAGATCGTATTAGCGATTTTGATCATGAAACTGGCTGCTAGAAATCTGGATCCAATCGGTAAGAAAAATAAAAAGAGACTATTGCAAGCGGCATCCTGATAAAGAACAAAATGCTATAGGGTGGGTGATCGTCTATCGGGTTTGCCAATCGGATTGAAATATTGTATGATATAGGACAGATTCCGCCACAGAAAATAGTATTATTGACGGATGATATTTCATGCAAATAAGGAGGAGGTGTTTGCCGTGCAGACACCAAAGAAAGATGAAAGCCATTAGTGAAAGAAAAAGAATTGTTGTAAAGGTAGGAACATCTACTTTGACACACCGTACCGGTCGATTAAATATCCGTCGGGTAGAACAGCTTGTAAAAACATTGGCAGATCTGCAAAATGCAGGTCATGAAGTGATCTTGGTTTCCAGTGGAGCGATTGGTCTGGGAATGGGAAAACTTGGCTTGATGGAAAGACCCAAAGATACACCGGGTAAGCAGGCATGCGCAGCTGTCGGACAGTGTGAGTTGATGTATCTGTATGACAATTTATTTTCAGAATATAGCATTACCGTAGCGCAGCTTCTTTTGACCAAGTATGTGTTGTTAGAGGATCGCCGCAAAAATGTGGAGAATGCATTGGAGCGATTGATCTCACAGGGCGTGATCCCGGTCGTAAATGAAAATGATACGGTTGCGATTGATGAGTTGGAATTGGAAATGGGCGAGAATGATTCTTTGGCAGCAGTCGTAGCAACGATCGCCAAAGCAGATCTTTTGATCATCATGTCGGATATTGATGGATTGTATGACAGTGATCCTCGGTCCAATCCGGATGCCAGTCTGATTCCGGTTGTTCATGAGATCAACGAAAAGATTCATGCAGTAGCAGGTGGTGCCGGTACCAAATTTGGGACAGGTGGAATGAAAACAAAGATCAATGCCGTAGAGATTGCCTATGAGGCAAATATTGATGTGGTATTGATGAACGGACAGCATCCGCGCAAATTGTATGATCTGTTTGAGGATAAGCCGGTGGGAACACTTTTTTCAAAATAATAGAACATGGCAAGGAAATAAAAATAAGGCATGACTGCTTAATCGTATAGCGGTCATGCCTTATTTGATCCTATATAGGAAACTGCTCATAATGTGGTGATACGCCACCAAAAATTGCTAAAGCAATTCTTGTAGAGCAAAACGCCGGTTTTGCTTTTTTTTAATGGCTGACATTATCGTCCTTGATGAGCTGGACGAGTTTATGCCGGAACGCTTTTTCAGAAATATTGTCATCATGAAAAGCAAAGCGGTTAAAGTCAAACTCTGCATCACAAACCATATCCTGCGTAAACAATTCCGGTGTTCGGTGTTGCTTCTCCGGCCAGAAAATAACGATC
>JALEPA010000172.1 GCA_022766515.1 Lachnospiraceae bacterium
TTGAGCGTATGCAAAAAGTTTTACATGGACCGATCAATATTTTTGATCCGGCAGGAAATCTGCTGCATAGTTATGAGAGAGGAATCAGCCAGCCGGTGGCACCCAGAGAGTTTTTGGGGAAAGGAGAAAGCCGTCCATATATTGATGTGGATAATCGTGGCGTAGCGTATGCCGTGATCTGGTCAGATAAAGAGCAGTGTTATGTGGTGCTTGGCAGGATCCGAATGTATATGGAACTCAGCAATGAGGAGAACGGGATTTCTTACTGTGGTAAGGAAGAATTTATTGCGATCGTGGAAATGTGTTGGAAACTTGCGACAGGGGAAGACATATCGGAAAGCAGTTATTTACACGATATCATGGAGCCGGATGCTACGATGGCACAGCTTTTGACAGAGGATATCATGCGCTATCGTGAGCGTGGCAAACGGCACAACCCGATCAAACAGGAGATGCGCGAACAGGAAAGTATTCGTCAGGGAGACTTGCAGGCGTTGGAAGAAAGTATCAACGAATACTATCATGGAGAGATCGGTAAGATTTCGGAAGATCTGGTCCGCAATTATAAAAATCTTGCCGTGTGGGTTGTCTCCAATGCATCCAGAAGTGCGATAAAAGGCGGATTGACACCGGAAAAGGCGTTGACGATGTGTGACAGCTTTTTGAAAAATATTGAGGACAATCTGGATGACCCTTTGGCAATCGAGCGGGCTGCCAGAGAGGCAGAGTTTATCTTTTGCCGGGAGGTCAGAGATCTGCACAAGAAAACCGATGAGGACAGCTTGATCGTACAGGTGCGTGACTATGTATACAGCCATGTGACGGAAAAACTCCAGGTGTCCGACATTGCGAAAGAGGTTGGGGTCAGTGCCAACTACCTTTCGGAGAGATTCAGCAAGCAGGAGGGAATACCGCTCAAACAATATATTATCAATGAAAAAGTAATAGCAAGTGAAAAAATGCTCAAATATACGGACAAATCCATTGGTGAGATCAGTGAGTTGTGTGCCTTTGGTTCGCAGAGCCGCTTTACGCAGTATTTTAAGGAGCGTCACAAGATGACACCAAGACAGTATCGTATGAAATATCAAAAAGAAAATTGACATACAGCAGACATCGCAGGATGGTTTGCAGCGGATGAATACAGGGGAGTCCAAAGTGCAGGGAAATGCTTGCGTATCTATAAAAAATCGTGTATGATGATGTTTGACTGTTGTCGAAAATGGTCATTTTACGGGGCATGAGGGTGGTAACATTAAGAAAAATGTATTAGTAGAAAGGATGGAATGAAAAAGAATGAAATGTACAAATTGTAATGCAGAAATGCCGAATGATGCCGCATTTTGTACCAACTGTGGAACAAAACTGGCACAGGAGTCTACGCAGCCTCAAATGGATGTAAGTGCACAGACAGCAGGAGCAGCCCAGCCAATGGAGGGAAATACGAAGTCAGGAAATAAACTGCCATTTTCCAAGAAACAGTTAGGGATCATAGGTGGAATCGTTGCAGCTGTTGTTGTCGTGATCATCATTGCTGTGGCATTGGTAGCTAATCGCAAAACAACATTAGATCTGTGGGATTATGCAGAGGTTAAATTTAACGGTTATAATGGATATGGAGAAGCAAGTATTCATTGGGATAGAGACAAACTGATCAAGGCAGCAATCAAGGGTATGAAATTAAAGAGTAAAGACAAGGATGACTTGTGGGACGCATATAAAGACGACGATGACGAAGAGTTTAGTGATATTCTTGATGACAATGATTATGATATGGATGATTTCAATGATCTTTTTGATGATCTTTTTGATAAATCCAATGTTAGCAAGACATCTGATCTGAAAAACAAAGACCAGCTTACTGTAAAATTTCATTTTGACAATGATGATGCCAAGGAGTATGGTTTGAAATTCAAGGCAGAGGATAAAAAGGTAGAGGTTAAGGATTTACGCGAGGTCGAGAAGATCGATCCATTTGATTATGTGGCTGTCAATTATGAAGGAACTTCACCGGAAGTGCAAGTTGATGTAGATGTTAAGGACGATGCTCCGGAGGTGATAGGGGATCTTCGCTTTGAGGATAATGTAGACGGCTATGTGAAAACAGGAGACAAGATCAAAGTGACAGTAGACAGCTATGAAAGTGAAGAAGAGCTGCGTAGTGCATATGGTTGCGAATTGACGGAGACAGAGAAAGAATATACGGTAGAAAATGTGGATGATTATCTCTTCTCCAACACGGATCTGGAAGCAAATGCTATATTTGCTGAAATTAAGACGCAGACGGAAACGGCGCTGAAAGAAGATTTTGCCAATGACAGTTCGATCGCTGCAAGCGGAATGACCTATGTCGGCTATTATTTCCTGACACAGAAATTGACGGACACAGACACCTACTATGGTTCTTATAGCGATTATAACAAGTTATATGTGGTATATTCTGCTAAGATCAAGAGTAAGGATAGTTATAATAAGTTCAAAGCGACTACGGTATACTTCCCGGTTCTGTTTTCTAATACTGTGAAGAAAGCAGATGGTACTTTTGAACTGAATTCCTATAACAGTTATCGTGTAGAGGGCGGTATCAGTTTGGGTTACCACTGGATGGACGGCTACACCAGCGAGGCGGATATGAAAAATGCCTTGGTAGTGGGTCAGGGAACATCATATGACTGTGTTACAGGTGGGTCACTGAAATAAGGAGTTCAGAAGGATCGCACAAAAAGTAATATGTCATATAGAAACACACAGACATCAGAAGGATGAGAAAGGAAGGAAAAAAATGATTTGTAAAAATTGTAACGCAGAGATTGCAGAGGGGTCAAAGTTTTGTATTAAGTGTGGTGCAAAGGTAGAGCAGGATGTGCAGACCGTGCAGCAGAATCAAACAGTAAACAATGGGGGACAGCAGCCACAGGCTCAGTCCGGGCAGCCATCACAGGCAAATGCAGCCATGGATAAAGTAAATGAAGTGAAAGATCAGGTGGTCAATACCGTACAGTCATGGGATGATAATCAGAAGAAAAAAGCATTGATCGGTGCGGGAATTGCAGCCGCAGTAGTGCTTTTGATCGTAATCGTTGCATTTGCTAACCGTAAGACCAAGATTGATCTGCGTGATTATGTGGATGTGGAGTTTTATGGTGAAGATGGAAAAGGAACAGCAGAGATTGACTGGAAAGACAAGAAACTGTTGAAAGCAGTGGTTGAAGGTCTGGATATGAAGAAGAAAGATCGCGAGGATGTTTGGGATGCTCTCAGAGATGCTGATTATAGCGAAGTTGAGGATATCTTCGATGACAACGATTTGGATTGGGATGACTTCCAGGAAATGATGGATGATGTCATTAATGATACTGAATTGGATGAAGACAAACATTTGGAAAATGGTGACAAGGTTGTTGTGACATTTGATTATGACAACAAAGATGCCAAAGAGTTTGGCTTAAAATTCAAGGGTAAGTCCAAGAAGTTCAAGGTAGAAGGATTGGATGACTAAAGAGCGTATATTCTTTGACAGATTTGGTGTTGACAATTCCTACAAGAAGAGTATAATATAATCAATTCAATCAACATAAACCGATGAAGCGGAGATAAAAATGAAAGAGGCACTTACAGAGAGCGGGGATGCTGAGAAACCGCAGAGAGCTGTTCATTAAATGGACCGCTGAGGGCGTGGTCAAAGGCAGAGATGCTGAGTATTCCACGACGCAGGGCATGCGTAAGTTGCCGGAAATATGATAGTATTTCGCAGAGAGCGTGAGAGATCACGAATTAACGAGGTGGCACCGCGGTGTAATTAGTTATTACCGTCCTTGTTTAGCAATATTTGCTAAACAAGGACTTTTTTGATTTAAAAACCTAATGATCAAAACCGTTTTCCGTTTCCTTGGCAATAGCAAATAACGCTCTGCGAAGAAGTAGTTGCAACACAAGAGGAGGTAGACTATGACATTAGAACAGGCAAGAGCGATTTCTCAAGGGTACAAGGTAGTACCAATCAGCAGAGAGGTACTTTCAGACATGAAGACGCCGATGGAGGTGCTTCGTATTTTGAAGGGCGTCAGCAAGCATTGCTATATGCTGGAAAGTGTGGAGAATCAGGAAGTATGGGGTAGATATACTTTCTTGGGATATGATCCTAAGTTGGAGATTACCTGTACCGATGGGACCATGACGATCCGCGAGAGTGGAGAGGATGAGGGAGTGACAAAACAGGTACAGCATCCGGGTGAGTGCATCAAGGAGATCCTGCAGGATTATACAAGTCCTAAAGTGCCGGATATGCCAAGTTTTACCGGAGGACTGGTTGGTTATTTTTCTTATGATTATGTCAAATACAGCGAGCCAAAGTTAAAATTGGATGCGGCAGATGAAGAGGGATTTAAAGATGTCGATCTGATGCTGTTTGATAAGGTAATCGTTTTTGATAATCTCAAGCAAAAGATCGTGATCATAGCCAATGCGCAGGTGGATCATTTGGATGAGGAGTACGATCGGTGCCAAAAAGAGATTCAAGAGATCATTGATCTGATCCAAAACGGTACACCGGCATATATCGAACCGGGACAGATCACATCAGAGTTTCGACCATTGTTTTCGGAGAAAGAATACTGCGAGATGGTAGAAAAGGCAAAGCA
>JALEPA010000195.1 GCA_022766515.1 Lachnospiraceae bacterium
CGGTAACATTTATTATCCAGTTGGCATCCGCAAAGGCAAAAATAGAATCCGGGACAAAATCGGGATTAGCGAAACACTGTGCCTGAGCATAGATATGTGAATAAATTTCGGACAAAGATACTGTCGATAAACAGCAGGAAAGTGACATAATGTTTCCACATGAAGGGCGTTTGAACATCGTCAGTGCTTAAAGGGCGTAGTATGCCCTTTTATGCACTGCTACGTATGTTCACCGAGGCGAGAGCCGTCCCTGAATGGGAAACTTATGTCCTTTCCAGCGTCAAAATAGCCACAGCGAAATTGATTCTTTTTCTGCCGCTGTTGACTTTTGGTATGGTCTGTGCTAGTATGGCATATACTATTTATTAGTAGTGTTACCAGATATAACAAGGGGTTGTACTGGTTTCGACGGGCTCACTGAAGATGGAGAAGCTGTCCGTGGTCGGACACCACGCTAAAAGTTCGAATTTAAATTTAAACGCTGAAGATAATTTAGCATTAGCTGCCTAGTTGCAGCTCATCGGCCCTAGCGCCCCGCCGCTAGGATCACCGGTGTCATACCTGCGGGAAACTTTGTTATCAAAGCTTTGAGATAGCAAAAAATATATGAAGCTACTAAAGAGCATAGCCTGTTAGTGGGCGCTGCTTGGAGGGAATGTTAAAACACTGACTATGACAGTAGAAGTACATGGGATCTGGGTTCGGACCGGGGTTCGACTCCCCGCAGCTCCACTAAAGCTAAACAAGTCGAACTCTGTGTACGATATTATTGTATACAGAAATATTTGTTGTTTAGTGTATCGATGGAAGTAAAAATAACGGCATTGTATATTGCGTAGGTGATATATGATGCCGTTATTGCAATAATGATATACTCTACCCACATTCCTTTTAGCGCGATCAAAAATGTCATGTTTGTAAAACTTCCTGTGGCGAGCACAGTGTTATACAGCGTCATGACATAGACCATCATCCACGCAGTGATCGCTGTAAAAAATATTGATTCTCCTCTTGTTCTAGGCATTGTTTTTTCCTCCTTTATATTTTTCCATTGCATTCAGAATAATTTCCATAGCTTGTGTTTTCGTGAAGACGCCGGTATCGATAGAAAGGTTATAATTGGATACTTGTCCCCAGTTTCTACCGGTAAAAAACTGATAAAGCATTCCTCTGGAATGATCTTTTACCTCCAGCTCTCTTCGGATCCTGTTTTCCTCACCGGAAATGCCATCATGACGCTGAACTCTTTCTATTCTATGTTCCATATTTGCATGAATAAATACATGAAAAGCGTCTGCGCTTTCAGAAAGTATATAATCGGCTCCTCGCCCAACGATCACACAGTTTCCTTTCTCTGCTAATTGTAATAACCATAGTACATCCTTTCCGACATAAAAAAAGACAATAAATACGCCCATCCGTCCGACAGTGGATAGGTGACATTTATTGTCTGGTTCTTGTCTTATTTATTTGATTTTTTGCAACTCCTGTATTCTAGCAGAAAAATAAATTTATAGTCAAGCAAAGTTTATGCATTTTGAGTTGTGGAAGAAGCAGAAGAGCAGATGGCTTGTTTTTTTGACAAAATGAAGTAAAATGGGACTGTAACGAATAGCACAGGGAATGAACAGGAGAACTTATGGAAAATGAATCAGGGGAATGGATCATGTATGGTGTTGACTGGGATGATCCTGAATGTATTCATACGGTTGACGAAGCAATCGCATATATTAATGAGATTGGATTTTTGCCGTTGTTTAAGAATGATATTCCGGGATTTTCCTTAGAAGAAAGAACCGTGCCGGAATATTGGTGGTGTGAAGATGAGCAGCGGGATCCTTGGATGTGGAGGGAGGTCATTGCAAGAAGACGGGATATTATTTATGGTAAATTTTTTGATAAAAAAGCCGGATTTATATCCAAGAAATGGCTCCCGGTATTTGCTAATTATCGGCGAGATGGCTATGATTTTGATGCGTTATATGAGGATGGAAAAGCACCATATAAGCATAAAAAGATCATGGATTATTTCATAGAAGACAAACGAGATACAGAAATGTATTCGCATGAATTGAAAAAGCAGGCAGGGTTTGGTAAAGGCGGTGAAAAAGGATTTGACGGTGCTGTTTCCAAGCTTATGATGCAGCTGTATCTTTGTAATTGTGATTTTAGAAAACGGATCAACAAAAAAGGACTGGAATACGGCTGGAATGTGGCTGTTTATTCCTCTTTAGAGCATATTCATGGATATGACTATGTGACCTCCTGTTACAAGGAAGAGCCACAGCAATCTTGGAAACGGATCGTAGATCATATGCATGATATTTATCCGATCGCAACGGATAAACAGATCAAGAAATTATTAAAGTAAATACTTGGTGTGATGTTACTGGAAATTATGAAAATTTTGAAGAATCACTGGAAGAATAAAGAGAGTGATCAGATTTGATTTTTGTTACGCTAATTAAGCTTTCAGAAAAATAAAGAGTGGAAAAGACAGTTCTTTTGCTTTGTTTAAAAGCCATTGACAAAAAAGTTAATAATGCTATACTATATTTAACATTTAGGTTAAATGCTAAATGATAATAGAAAGGGACAAGAATATGGGAATGCAGGATACGCTTCGAGCACTTGCTGATCCTACCAGACGAGAAATCCTTAATCTCTTGAAACAATCGCGGTTGTCGGCGGGTGATATTGCTGACCATTTTTCTATATCGGGTGCAGCGATATCAAGACATCTATCGGTTCTAAAAGAGGCGGATCTGATTCGTGACCAGCGCGAGGGCAAATTCATATATTATGAACTAAACGCCACTGTACTTGAGGAGATTATGTTATGGATCAGCGAATTAAAAGGAGGAAATGATCATGATAAAACAACATAAAAAATTAATAGTACTAACCGCTATTATAACATTACTGCCGATCATAATGGGATTACTGTTGTGGAATAAACTTCCTGATACAATGGCAACGCATTTTGGTATGAACAATCAGGCAAATGGATATTCATCGAAAGCATTTGCGGTGTTTGGTCTGCCACTTATCATACTTGCCATTCATTTTGTTTGCATCATTGCAACAAGCATTGATCCAAAATCCAAAGATATTAACCGCAAAATTTTCTCGCTGGTATTATGGATCTGTCCATTTATATCTATTTTGGTATGCAGTATAATATATGGATATGCCCTAGGATATTTGACAAACATTACATTCCTGATGACAGTAATGGTAGGGATTTTGTTCATCGCTTTGGGAAACTTTATGCCGACCGTGAAACCCAATTACTCCATTGGCTTTCGGATATCATGGGCACTAAATGATTCTGAGAATTGGTATCATACGCATCGTTTTGGCGGAAAATGCATGGTGGTCTGTGGAATTTTGATACTTCTTGCCGCACCGTTTTTGAATCTTTGGGGATTCGTTGTACTTGCGGTGACACCGGGAGTTCTTCCGATTATCTACTCGTATTTATATGATCGAAAGAAAAATGCGTGATCGTGTGGGAATGAATATTAATGTAGGAGTTTTCTTGTGCGGGAAACTCCTGTGTTTTATTTTGAGGAATTTTTTGGATAAGCAGTCCATAAAGGTAAATTAAAAGTACTGTTTATGGGACTGTATATATGATATAATGAGCCTATGATACAAATTCTGAAGGAGCGAATTTGTGAGTTTGATTTTATTTGCGGTATGGCAAAAAGTGAAAACAATGATGATACGACAATGGTGCGTAGAAAAGAGGGGATTTTTATGGATGACAAAAAGAAAATTATAGCATGGTGTGTGGTGCTTTTTTGCACAGCTGTATGCATTATTTGGATTACAGATATCATACAAGGAAAAGAGCAGATTTGTGCTTTGGCAGGCTGTACTAACAAGGTGATCGATGGAGAAAAATATTGCACATGGCATTCTTATTATGACAGAGAGAATGATTCGGAGGAAAGCCATACGACTTACAGCAGTTCGCCAAGCACGACTTCAAACAGTAGTGGAGCGTCTGATAGTTCGTCGAGTGGAACTTCCGGAAAATATAGTACATCGGGAAGCTCTTCCGGGAATACTTCAAATAAAACATCCGGTAGTAGCTCAGGTAGTACAAAGACCTATGGAAATTCTTCTCAAAAATCCAAAAAGATCAATCCATATCAGTCATACGATGACGGATATGATGATGTTTATATGGATGGGGACTATGACGATGATCGTTATAATCGTGATAGTGACTATGCGGACGGCGTTGATGATGCGATTGATGATGACGAGGATGATGATTGGTAGGATGGAGTTGCAATGGATAGGGGAGTGTGATGATAAAAATACCAAGATATATAGCTCGATGTCGCCTGTTATGCGACCAGTTATTATATGAATAAAAGATAATGAAATAAAGAGTGTATCGGGGAGATCTGATAGTTACTCAGATAATATTGATATAATGATAAAG